>JBNJGL010000016.1:0-40749 GCA_051747745.1 Bacillota bacterium
AATGTCCAGTTCTAATACGTCTGTCGGGCAAAAGTCCACACATATGCCGCAGCTTTTGCACCATGTCTGATTGATCTCTATCTTTGTTTTGCTTTTGCTAACAGTTTCTGCCATAAATATGTTCCTCCTATATTTTTACTATCTATTTGTTTTGTGAAGCAGCTCTTCTTTCTCTATAAAATGTATAGAATGCAAATCCCATAGAACCCGCTATCATAACAATTAATACCCAGTTAATCAATCCTTTAAACAGAACGGCAGGATTTCCTGCACCCATCAAAAGTGCTCGTCTAACATTTGACTCTGCCATAGGACCAAGAATTAAGGCCAGTACTGCCGGGGCTGAATCTATATTAAGTTTTCGCATTAAATATCCAAGCAGACCAAAACCCAGCATTAGACCAGAATCAAATAAACTGTTTTGAATTGCATAAGAACCTACAATACTCAATACTATAATAATCGGTCCTAAAACTGCTGTAGGTACCTTAACAACATTTACAAATAAATTTGCACCATAATATCCAAGTACAAGCATAATAAAATTACCGATTAAAATTGCTCCCATAAATGAATAAACAATATCTGCATTCTGTGCAAATAATCTTGGACCAGGATTTAATCCCTGTATTAAAAGTCCACCGATCAAAACTGCGGTTACACCATTACCAGGAACTCCTAAAGTTAAGAGAGGTATTAGAGAACCTCCAGTTACACCATTATTTGCTGCTTCAGAGGCAGCTATTCCTTCACTATAACCTGTACCATATTTTTCAGGATGTTTGGACCATCTTTTACCTTCATTATATCCAACATAAGAAGCGATATTTGCTCCAGCACCTGGAATAATTCCTATCAAAGTTCCAAGAATACCTGATCTTAAATATGTAGGCCAGATTTCTTTTATTTCTGAAAAAATTTCTTTCGGAGAAATAATTTTATCTCTTTTCATGACACTTATACCTTTATTCAGCTTACCACTTTCTAAAGTTTCTAAAACCTGTGGAATAGAATATAATCCAATCAGCAGCACAATAACCTGAACACCACTCTGTAGATTTACATTTCCAAATGTAAATCTGGAAGTACCTACAAGTGGATCCATTCCAACTACACCCACAAAAAGACCAACCGCTGCAGAAATGAAACCTTTAATGGGATTATCTGCAGAAAGTGTTACAATTATGGATAAACCAAATAAAGCTACCCAAAAATATTCGGATGGACCAAATTCTAAAGCAATTTTTGCAAGTGGCGGTGAAATAAACAATAAGGCAAGAGCACTTATTATCCCGCCGGTTACAGAAGAAGTTATAGAAATTTTTAAAGCTTTATCTGCTTCACCGTTTGTAGTCATCGGATAACCATCAAGTGTTGTGGCAACAGAAGCAGGTGTTCCAGGTACTCGTATTAAAATTGCAGATATTGACCCTCCATAAATTGCTCCAATATATATACTTCCAAGTAAAATAAGTCCATAGGCAGGCTCCATAGCAAAAGTTATAGGAATCAGTAAAGCAACTCCCATAGTAGCTGATAAGCCAGGCATAGCACCAATTGTTATACCTCCAGCAACACCAAAAATCATTAAAAATATACCATAAAAACTAAAAATTGTTGAAAAAGCCGCAAGTAATGAACCCCACATAATTTTTTACCTCCTCAATTTATTTTAAGATAGAATTCCCATCGGTAATGGTACATTTAAAAAAGATCTAAATACTAGATATAAAAACGCACTAAAAAGGAGGGGATAGAGAAATAAAATCTTTTTATTTCTATAACCAAGTATAATTGATAATAAAAATAAAAATAATGGTGTTACAATAAAATATCCAACTGTATCAATTAATACAAAATACAGTACGGTAATCCCAATAATCATTCCCATTCTCTTTATATTAATATTTTCTTTTTTTTCTTTACCTTTATAAAAATCAAATTGAGCTGCTAAAAATAATGCAACTGAAAGAACCATACTCCCCATAAAAATTGCTTTAGGAAATGTACTGGCTCCTCCCATCTCATATTCCCCAGCTTTTATATACCCTGCAATACTTAAAATAAAAATTACAGTGGCAGTAATTTTATCTTTTACAGCCATTTTCATTGTTTTTTCCTCCTCTATCAACTTGAATTTCATTAAGAGGGAGAAGCATATGCTTCTCCCTCTGCTTCAAATATTTTTTAGTTATTTCTTACCACTGGAACTTTTTGTGTAATTCTTTAATGTTACTATTATATTGGTCAACCAGTTTTTGAGCATCGTCTAATACCTGAATATCCAGAGGCTGTTGAGCTTTAGTAGCTTTTTCTACAAATTCCGGATTGGCTGCTGCTTTTTCAGCTGCATCAGCAAGAATTTGTACTATTTCATCAGGAGTACCTGGAACACAGGAAAGACCACGACTGGAACCAGAAACTACATTATATCCTAATTCTTTAAATGTTGGAGTATCTGGAAGATCTGGATATCTTTCTTCAGCCATAACTGCTAAAATACGCATTTGTCCAGATTCAACAAACTGGATTGCTTCACTTGCATTGATAGCTGAAGCCATAATATGACCACCAAGTAGGGCTGTTCTGTTAGGAGCCGCACCTGTAAATGGTACTGGAGTGAATTTAGCACCGGTTCTATCCTGGAGCATTAATGTTGCTATATGGTCATCTCCACCAATTCCTGAATTACCAATTGTCAATGATCCAGGATTTTCTTCTGCAAATTTAATAAATGAATCTAAATCTGGAAATCTTTCATCATCTGCTTGAACAACGATAACACCAGGGTCTGTAACCAGGTTGATGAGAGGAATAAATTCATCTACATTATACTTTGTTTCTCTCATAAGTGGATTGGAAACAAAATGTGGTAGGTTTGTAAATCCAATTGAATATCCATCTGGTTTTTGGTTATAAAGCCATGTAATACCAACTTCGGCATTAGAACCAGGTTTATTTAAAATAGCAATACTTGTGTCAAGTTCTTCTTCTAAATATGGAGCAAATAGTCTTGCTATTACATCTGTACCTCCACCTGCGGAAAATGGAACCATTAAAGTAATTGATTTATTTGGATAATCTGCTGCCATTATACCGCTGCTCATGCTCATAACTAACATCACCATTAAAATTACTACTACTGATCTTCTCATAAAAATTTTTCCTCCTTTAATTTTAATAAATTGAATTTTTAAAACCGAAGAAACATTTCACCTCCTATTTTAATTATTTTTTATTTTAACTTCTCTTGTAGCAACAATACTACAGTCTAATCCAGCAGGAGAATCTAAAACAACATCTCCTACTGAAACAGGGGCTTTTATTCTCAGGTCATCAATTACATTCATAATATCCATTACTTTTTCTAATGGAACTGGTTTATCAGTCTTTACGCTTACAAGAGAAGTATCCCCGCCTTCAACCATAACTGAAGAAGTCAGTGTCCGCATTGGATTTTTAATTTCCTGTTTTGCATAATCATTACCTTTTGGACACAGTGCACCCTCAATTTCTATTATCTCATCATCCAGGTATTTTATTTTTATATCACATCCATTTGGACATAATATACAGGAAATATCTTTTTCATCAGTCATTATTCAGCCACCACCTTTATTGTTGATTTTTCCAGTGGTTTAAATTTTTCACTGCTGACTTTTATCTTTATCATTTCTGATGGATTTACCTTTTCAAAATTCTCTTCATGAAGAATTTTTCCATCAGCTGCAATTTTTATTGTCTTATCATTATCCGGTTTTCTAACCCGCATAGAGAATATCTGATCTTTTCCTTTAGAAATAACCTGTGGAATTACATATCCTATTCCACTTCCGGCTTCCACAAAAATATTTTCTTCATTCAATTTGTGGCCTTTTTTGATATATTCAGATGCTGCTTTACCGGCCTTTTCTGCTTCATCAGAAACAAAGTCCACCAGATCATGTACATGAAGAACATTTCCACAGGAAAATATACCGTCAACATTTGTTTCCAGGTTATCTTTTACCACTGCTCCACCTGTTGTATCATCTAACTGAACATTTGCCTTTTTAGAAAGCTCATTTTCGGGAATAAGTCCAACAGAAAGAATTAAAGTATCACACTCTATTTCATATTCTGTACCTTCAATTGGATTAAATGATTCATCAACCTCTGCTGCAGTAACTGACTCAAGTCTGTCTTCACCTTTAACATCTATTACAGTCTGACTTAGTTTAAGGGGAATATTATAGTCAACAAGACACTGATTAATATTTCTCTTTAATCCATTTGAATAAGGCATAATCTCAAGTACTGCTTTAACATCAGCCCCTTCTAATGTCAGCCTTCTTGCCATAATTAAACCTATGTCGCCAGAACCTAAAATAACAATTTTCTTACCAACCTGTATGTTCTGAAGGTTCATTAGATTCTGTGCCAGTCCTGCTGTATATATACCTGAAGGTCTGTCACCGGGCAGGCTGATACCACCGGCTGTTCTTTCTCGGCTGCCCATTGCTAAAATTACAGCTTCTGCCTTTATGTGGAGAATACCTTCATTTTCGTTAAATGCTTTTAATTCTTTTTCACCTGTTAATTCTGTTACAATAGTGTTTGTCATAATTTCTAATTCTTTTTCTCTAACTTTATCTATATAGCGGTGTGCATATTCAGGTCCTGTCAGCACTTCCTTAAATTTATGCAGTCCAAAACCATCGTGGATACACTGATTTAAAATTCCACCCGGTCTATCTTCTCTTTCGATAATTAATATATCTTCAATTCCGTCTTCATATGCAGCAAGTGCGGCTGCTAATCCTGCCGGTCCTGCTCCTATAATTACAAGTTCTTTTTTCATCATTTTATCCCCACCCCTTTGCCTGTCCAGCAAACAGATTGGAGTTATTGCCTTCCAGCTTAATTTCTTCCAGATCCATATCAAATTCATCCTGCATTATTTTTATTATTCTGGCCATACAGTAGCCTCCCTGGCATCTTCCCATTGTAGCTCTGGCTCTGTACTTTACTCCTTTTAATGTCTGTACACCAAGCGGATTATTTAAAGCATCAATTATTTCCTGTTTTGTTATGTTTTCACACCTGCATACTATCTCTCTGTAATTTGGATTATCATCAGCAAGCTCTTTCTGCTTTTCTTCCGGAAGTTCGTAAAATTTGGTTATTCCTTTTCTTGTTTTCTCAAAATCTTTATCTTCTCTTAAGTTTTCCATTTCATCTATCATCTCTGCAACATATTTTGCAATACCCGGTGCAGAGGTAAGTCCCGGTGATTCGATCCCAATTAGATTAATAAAGTTATCATATTTAGGGCTCTTTTCTATCACAAAATCTGTAAACCCACCAACCTCTGGTGGAACAATTTTACTTCTAATACCGGAATAGCTTCTTATCACCATATCTCTGGTTATTTTAGGAAGAAAATCTCTTGCTTCCTTTATCAGTTTATCCATTACTTCTTTTGTAGTTGCTTCATTATTAACACTATCAATATATTCATTGCTTGGTCCTATTAAAATATTTCCCTCTACAGTTGGAGTAAGGTGAATTCCATACCCTCCAGCGTTTTCTGGTGGTACTGGATAGACAAGTCTGGACATAAGACCTGATGCATTTTTATCCAATACATAATATTCACCTCGACAGGGATATATTTTATACCTGTCTTCACCGGAAAAAGCTGCAATTTTATCTGAATGAAGTCCGGCAGAATTGATAACATAATCTGTCAGTATTTCTCCTCTGTCTGTTTTGACAGAAAATTTGGAATTCTTTTTGCTTATTTCTACAACCTTCGTATTCAGGCTGACCTCTACACCGTTCTGATGTGCATTCTCTGCAAAAGCTATTGTAAGCTCATATGGACTTGTTATTGCACTGTTGGGAGAATATATGGCTGCTTTGCCGGATATATTCGGTTCTTTTTCTTCAATAAAATCTTCGCCAACTATATACAGCTCTGCACCATTCTTTCTGCCTATGTACTGCAAATTGTACAGTTCTGCAATCTGTTTTTCTTCAACAGCTACTACCAGCTTACCCGTTTTTTCATAGGGAACATCCAGCTCACTGCAGATTTCTTCAAAATGGCTGTTGCCGTACATACATACATCTGCTTTAAGTGATCCGACCGGTGCTGTAAAACCGGAATGAACCACTCCACTGTTGCTGTTGCTTGCCCCCTGGCCAACATCATTTTCTTTTTCAATCAGTAATACATCAGCTTTGTATCTGCTGAGTTCTCTTGCAATGGCAGTGCCGACTACACCACCTCCTATTACTGTAATATCGTAGTTTTGTTTTTTCAAAACTGGCCCTCCTATTCATCATAAAAATTTTTAATTAAACTCTTCCAAAAAAATTGTTAGAAATTTTTGACTTGCATTACTATAATAAGATAAAAGATGAGAATTTGCTTTTCAAATATTGTTGCATAAATTTTGTTCAACATATATTGTTGTAATCTCTTAACATATAATATATACTTAATATTGAAATAAATTAATCAAATTTACTGTTCTAAATAACAATGACAAAATACTAATCGAAATTATAATAAGTTGAAAGTTAATTGAAATTATAATAACTTATTAAATAATTCTGGAGGGAAAAATTTGAGTAAAAATATCCAAGATGAATTTAACGAAAGTCCACTGATGAAAGATTTCAGTATTTCACACAGAAAAACATCTTCAACAGTAAAATATTATAAGCACTACCACAATGCATATGAAATTCTGCTGCAGAACAGTGGCTCAGGAGAATTTTTTATTAAAGACAATAATTACAACATGACAGCCAAAACTCTTTTTTTAATAGATGAATTTGATATACACAGGACTCTTGTCAGTAAAAATTCATCCAATTATGACCGCTTTGTTATACAGATTAAAGCACCATTTCTAAAAAATAACTGTATATTTGAAAAATACGATTTCCGTTTGACAGATATCTTCAAAAAAGATATTAAACGTATTAATCTAAATGATAGAGAATACAAAAAAATTAAATATCTGACAGAAAAAATAATTATGGAATCTACAAAAAGAAGACATGGATTTCAGCCGATTATTCATGCCTATCTGCTGGAAATGTTTATTATTATAGATAGAATTCTGGAAAACCAGTCAGAATACAGCAGCAGAAATGACGAAAAAACAGATTCCAACCTGCAGCTGCAGGAAATTATTGATTATATTGACCAGAATTATCAAAATAAAATAACTCTCCAGCAAATCGCCGAAGAGCTATATATCAGCAAATATTATTTAAGTCATTTTTTTAAAGAAAATACCGGTTTTACAGTAATAGAATTTGTAAACAGCAAGAGAATTATAGAAGCACAGAAAATGCTGATAAAAAGTAGTGAAAATATAACTGATATTGCTGTTAACGTAGGATTTAATTCTCTTACACATTTTGAAAGAACTTTTAAAAAAATAAATGGCATTACTCCCAGTCAGTACAGGGAAATAGAGGGATAATATTCAGCTTGTACAGATTGACTATTCATCAGAAAATAAAGCTTTTATAAATTCTTTAGGATTAAATTCCTGGAGATCTTCTGCTGCTTCCCCGACTCCGATCAATTTAATCGGAATATTTAGCTCGTTTTTTACAGCAATAACTATTCCACCTTTAGCTGTACCATCGAGCTTTGTCAGGGCAATACCATCAACTTTTACGGCCTCATTAAATAACTTCGCCTGAGAAATAGCATTCTGACCTGTTGTAGCATCTAAAACAAGGAGTACCTCAACAGATGCATTTTTCTCTGCCGCCTGTGCATCGATAATTCTTTTAACTTTTTTTAATTCTTCCATCAGATTTTTCTGAGTATGCAGTCTTCCTGCAGTGTCAACAATCAGCAGATCCACATCTCTGGCGTCTGCTGCCTGAACAGCATCATATGCCACTGCTGCTGCATCTGATCCTTCCTGCTGGGATATAACATTTATACCCAGACGGTCTCCCCATATCTGCAGCTGTTCAATAGCCCCGGCTCTAAAGGTATCACCGGCGGCAAGCATTACTTTCTTTCCCTGTTCTTTAAACCTGCCTGCTATTTTAGCAATAGTGGTAGTTTTCCCGGCTCCATTTACCCCGACAACCATAATTATATTCAGCCTTTCTTCCAGTTCAATATTAACTTCTTCATCCTGAAGAAGTTTTTCCAGCTCTTTATAAAAATAATCCATCAAAACTTCCGGTTCTGTAATACTTTCGTTTTCTATATCTTTCTTTAAATTTTCTATTAATGCAAAAGTTGTTTTAACTCCAACATCTGCCTGAATCAAAACCTCTTCTAATTCTTCAAATAATTCATCATCAATACCGGTTCTACCGCTGAAAATACTGCTTACTCTGTCCACTAAACCTTTTTGAGTTTTCTTTAAACCTTTTTTTAACCTTTGAAAAAAATTCAATTTTCAACTGCCTCCTTAACAAAATTATCGCTTATTTGATCTGCCTGATCAAGTTTTAAAGATATTAAACGGGAAACTCCAGATTTCTCCATAGTTACTCCATAAAGTGTATCAACTTCTGTCATCATATAGCGCCTGTGTGTAATTATTATAAACTGGGCAACTTTAGAAAATTTCCTGATAAAACTGGCGAATCTAACAATATTAACATCATCTAAAGGTGCATCAATTTCATCAAGAACATAGAAAGGACTTGGTTTTACCTGTACAAATGCAAATATCAGTGCAATTGCAGTTAAAGCACGCTCTCCTCCGGAGAGAAGTGATAGACTTTTAAGTGATTTCCCGGGCGGCTGAGCATGAATCTCAACACCTGAATTTAAAAGATCATCCGGATCACTGAGTTTAAGCTCTGCCTGTCCCCCCTGAAATAGTGATTTAAAGACCTTTTCAAATTTATCTTTAACAGCACTAAAAGTTTCAGAAAACATATTACACATAGATTTTTCAATATCAGAAATTACAATTTCAATTGCTTTTCTGGCAGAAAGAAGGTCTTCCTGCTGTTCATGAAGAAAATCCAGCCTATCTTTTAACTCTGTATACTCCTCTATTGCTGCTTCATTAACAGGATGAAGTTTTTTCATCTCTGTTTTGTAGTCATTGATCTCTTTTTCAATTTCATCGTCTTTAGAATCCGGTATTTCCTTTAACAGAGAAGAATCTATTTCCCCGGGTTTCAGCTGATAATCTTCTATCAATATCTGCTCAATATTTTCCAGTTTGCTGGAAAGTTTATTATAAAGAATATCATAATCATGAAATTCGTCTCTAACTTCAATTAATTTCCTCTGAATATTTTCCTGCTGTTCTTCCTCTTCTTCCAAATCTATTTCCAATTTTTCTGTTCTTTTTTCCAGTTCTTTTTTTTCTACTTCAAGTTCATTTCTTTTGCTGCTCAATTCACTCTGCGTGTTTTGAAGAGATTTCTCTCTCTCATCAATTTTATTGAGATTTTCATCTAAATCAGAGTCTCTATCCAAATTTTCTTTTATTTCATTTTTTAATTTATGCAGGTTCTCTTTTTTTTCTTCAAGGCGTTTTTCGGCATTCTGCTTTTTTTCAGAAATTCTGGCCCCATCAACCTGAAGATCTTTTATAACTTCCTTCAGCTGTGAAGCTGTTTCTATTCTACTTTCTTTTTCTTCCGATAATTTATTTAGTTCTGTTTCAAAACTATTTATTTTTTCTTTAAAATCTAATATTTTCTCTTTATTACTTTCAAATGACTGCTCATTCTCAGAGGAACTGGAAAATAAATCGGCATAATTGTCGTCGATTTCTTTAATTCTACTTTTGAGATCTTTAATATTATCAGAAAAATTTTCTTTTTTACTGGTTAGGGAATTTTTGTTCAGCTTTTTATCCTGAAGTTTTACTTTTAAACTTTCAAAAAGTTCTTCCTCATTCTTTATTTTTGAATTTATATTTTTAGCTTTCTCTACAAGTTTTTTACCTTTTTTCCTGAGTTTTTCTTTTTCTTCACTTAATTCTTCTATAACTCTACTTCTTCCCAGCAGATTTCTCTTATTATTTTTACTGCTTCCACCAGAAATCGCTCCACCAGGAAAAACAATATCTCCATCCAGAGTAACGATTTTAAAATTCTTATCAATTTTTTTAGCTGCTTTTACAGCACTACCAATTTTATCAGTAACTATAACTCTTCCCAGTAAAAACTCAAATATATTTTTGAATTTTTCAGGAAAATCAACAAGATCTACTGCAGCAGCAATAAAACCTTCAACATCAGTTAATTTGTTTAAATGATAATCAGAAATTCTGCCCCCGTCAATCATATTTAATGGTAGAAATGTGGCTCTACCACCACCAGTTTTTTTCAAAAATGCAACTGCTTTTTTTGCAGTACTATCATCTTCAACTACTATATTCTGAAGTTTTGCTCCCAGAGCAGTTTCAACAGCAGTTTCATATTTTTCCTTAACGGTCAAAATTTCTGCTGCCACATCTATTACTCCTGGAAAGTCTGACTTTTTTTCTAAGATATTTTTTACACCATAATAATAACCCTCATAATTTTCCTGCATTTCTTCCATCAACTGCAGGCGGGAACTTAACCTCTGAAACTCTTCTTTTACAGCTTCAATTTTTTCTTTTTCTTCTTCCAGCTCTTTTCTATAACTTTTCAGCTTGATTTTAGATGCTTCAATTTCATCCTCAACCGATAAAATATCTTTATTAATATTTTCAATTTGATCTTCTAAATTGTTATATTTCTGCATATGTTTTTCCAGTTCAGAAAGCAATTTATCTCTATTTTCTTTTATTTCATCAAGTCTTTCTTCATTGATATTCATCCGTTCATTTAGTCTTTCATTCCTGGAAATCAATTGGTTTTTTTCTTCATTTAGCTGAGTTTTTAAATTTTTGTTTTTTTCAATTTTTCTGCTTAAGCCATTAATTTTTTCTTTTTCTAAATTTAATTCTTCCTGCAGATTTTCAAGTTTATCCTGCAGGGATTTTTCATCAGAAGAAATTATTTCAAAATTATTACGACTTTCTTTATATATTTTTTCAGCTGTTTTTGCTTCAGCTTTCAATTGTTTTATTTTTTCCTTAAGCGAATTTTTCTCTCGCTGATAATTTTTTCTTCTTTCAGTCAATATATTAAGTGTGTTTTTTATTTCATTTAATTTATTTTTAGTCTGAAAATATTCATCAGTTATACTGTCTTTTTTGCTTTTTAATAATTTTAATTCTTCTTTTTTTTCTTTCAGCAGAGCTGATTTTTTTTCATAAACATTTTGCTGTTCATTCAGCATTTTTTCTGCTTTGTTTCTGCTGCTTTTTACCTCCAGATA
The DNA here is from genome assembly GCA_051747745.1 of Bacillota bacterium. GTDB lineage: Bacteria > Bacillota > Halanaerobiia > Halanaerobiales > Halanaerobiaceae > QPJE01. Next base: position 11,309 of record JBNJGL010000016.1, read on the forward strand.
ATCTTCAGATATAGAAATCCATCTTTTGTTCAGCAGACTTATTTCCAGCTCAGACAATTTATCTTTTAAGGCAAAGAACTTTTTTGCCTTTTGCGAAGCTTTTTTTAGAGGTTCTCTTCTTTTTTCCAGCTCATCAATTAGATCTTTTATTCTATTTAGATCATGATTTGTATTTTCCAGTCTTTTTTTTGCTTCTTCTTTTCTGTTTTTATGCTTCATAATTCCGGCAGCTTCTTCAAAAAAGAGCCTCATTTTATCCGGTTTACTGTGAATGATAGAATCTATTTTCCCCTGACCAATTATGGAGTAACCATCACTACCTAAACCTGTATCCATCAGCAGCATTTCAATATCTTTTAAGCGGCAGGAAGCACCATTTATCAGATAATCACTTCTGCCGTCACTGTCAACTCTTCGACCAATTGTTACTTCATCACCTTCCAGGGAAAGTATTCCCTGAGAATTGTCAAAAAAAAGTGTAACACTGGCCTGATGAGAAGCCTTTTTTTCATCACTGCCAGAAAAAATTATATCTGACATTCTGCTGCCGCGGAGAGTTTTAGCACTCTGCTCTCCTAAAACCCATCTTATGGCATCAACGATATTACTTTTACCACTTCCGTTGGGTCCAACTACAGCTGTTATATTTTCTTCTATTTCGATATCGGTTTTTTTAGCAAATGATTTAAAGCCATTCAGGCGAATTTTTCTTAGAAAAATTTTGGACACCTACCTATCTATCTGCATACAATTTAAAAACCTATCCTTCCGGATAGGTTTAGAAGAACTAGTTTTAACGAGGTTCTACAATGAATTTGATGGCCGTTCTTTCTTCACCATCAATTTCAATTTCAGTAAAAGCAGGAATCATAATTAAATCCATTCCATTTGGAGCAACATAACCCCTGGATATCGCTATTGCTTTGATAGTTTGATTAACTGCGCCAGCACCTATTGCCTGAACTACTGCTCTGCTGCGTTCCCGCAAAACTGCTGCCAGAGCTCCAGCTACTGCTTTTGGATCTGATTTTGATGAGACTTTCAATTCATCCATAAATAATAGCTCCCCCTTAATTAAATAAACTGCTTTTTTATTATACTGCTTTCACTAAAGAATTGAATACCTTATAGGAATATATTCTTTATAAAATGGATAAATCCTTTATTTTAAGGTTATTAACCGAGTTTTTTGAGTTTTTTTACTTCTTCATCGGTTAGGTATCGGTATTCTCCTTTTTTTAAATCATCAATTTTTAAAAAGGCCAGGCCAGTTCTTTTAAGTTTTCGGACAGGATAACCTATTATTTCACACATTCTGCGCACCTGGCGGTTTCTTCCCTCATGTATTGTTATCTCAAATTTTGTCTTATTATCATCATTATAATATCTAATATTACTGGTTTCAGCAGGAGAGGTTTTTCTGCCATCAATAATGATTCCTTCTTTAAATTTATTAAACTCATCGCTGTCTATTAAACCTCTAACTTCTACTTCATAAGTTTTGTCAACTTCCTTTTTTGGATGTGTCAGCTTATAGGTTAAATCACCATCATTTGTCAGGATAATCAGGCCAGAACTATTGAAATCCAGCCTTCCAACCGGATAAAGGCGCTGTTTAATATCGGGCATCAGATCAATAACAGTATCTCGATCCTCTGGGTCGGAAACTGTAGTAATATATCCTTCCGGTTTATTCAAAAGTATATAAATCTTTTTCTCTTTAGAAATAATTTTTCCATCTACAACAACTTCATCTTCTTCCGGATCTACTTTTACTCCCATTTCTGTTACGATTTCTCCATTTACAGCCACTCTTCCTTCTGCAATTATTTCTTCACATTTTCTTCGGGAAGCAATACCTGCATGTGCCATAACTTTCTGAAGTCTATCCAATGTTAATTCACCTCACTGTATCTATCATTATCAATCTTTTCATTATTCATGTCATCATTATCAACACTTTTATCATCTATATTTTCATCTTCAATATTTTCTGCAAAAAGCTGTTCAATTTTTTCGATTTCTGGAAGTTCAGAAAGATCTTCAATATCAAGATACTGCAGAAAATCACTGGTTGTCCCGTAAAGAATGGGATTCCCTATTGTTTCTTTTCTGCCCAGTTCCATAATCAAATTGTATTTACCCAGGGTAGATAAGGTCCTTTCCACTTTAACTCCTCTTATTTCTTCTATTTCCGAACGTGTTACAGGCTGACGGTAAGCGATAATAGCAAGTGTTTCCATTGCAGCTGTAGAAAGAGAAGTAACTTTATTAATATCAAATAATTTTTCCACATAATCAGCATATTCTTTTTTGGTCTGAAAAATGTATGCATCACTGTATTTTTTAAGTAAAATACCGGATTCTTCCCTCCGATATTTTTCCATCAGCAGATCCAGAATTTTTTGTAATTTCTTTTTATCCAATTCAGTAATCGAAAGCAGGTCAGAAAAGCGAACAGGTTTTTCACTGCTAAAAATTACCGCTTCCAGTATAGGAAAATATTCTTTGCATTGATCCATATCTGTCACCTTTCTCAAAATATTATTTTTCAAGAGAAATTTTAATTTCATCAAAATGATTTTTCTGAATAACCATAATTCTTTTTCTTTTCATCAGCTCCAGCAGTGCCAGCAGAGTTACAACAATTTCAAGCTGATTTTTATGGTCATCTATAAAATTATAAAAAGATATTTCATCATTGAAATTTCTAATTGTTTTCAGCATACTGCGTATTTTATCTCTAATATTGAACTTTTCTTCTTTTATATAATCCAGTTTGGGGTTGCGTATAATTTCTGTTTCCTCTTCTTTTTCTGCAGTAAGTGCTTTATATAAAAGATCATAAAGTTCATCTGCAGAAATAGATAAGTCAATCTGCAGCATTTCCGGCATGATTTCATCAATATCAACACAGCAGTTATATCTGCTTCCAGCTTCTTCTTCCCATTCTTTCAGAACTGATGCAATATTTTTAAATAACTCATATTCCTTCAATCTGCTGATCAAATCGTGTTCATTTTCATCATCGTCATTTTCTTCTGCAGGAAGAAGAGCTTTAACTTTAATCTCAATTAGTTCAGCAGCAATCACAAGAAATTCACTGGCCATATCTATATCAAATCTCTGCATATTGTTTAGATATTCGAGATATTGATCTGTAATTTTAGCCAGTGATATTTCATTAATACTTATTTTATTTTTTTTAATGAGCTGATAGAGAAGTTCTAAAGGTCCTTCAAAACTATCGAGAACAATCTGGTATTCCATAATAAAAACCTTTCATTTTGAGTTTTACTAATATCCAACTATTATTTTGTATTTTCAACTGCAAAAAATCTTCATCTATTACAGCAGCTCAAACAGTGTTAACTCAGCTGTTTTGGCTAAAATATCACCAAATATATTAATTGCAAATAACCTTTTTGTGGACACATCATAATAAAATATTATAAAAAAGATTTACAGCTGGACCTAAAATCCCCCAGAGTATGCCTGTATATGCGAGTCCAAGCAGTAAAATCATTCCTGCTGGCCCTTCCAGTTTTCTCAGATACTTATCAAACTTAGGCGGCAGAAATCCAAATAATATTTTTGAGCCATCCAGTGGAGGAACAGGCAGAAGATTAAATAAACCGAGACTAATATTTATTATAACTGCCAGTCTAAAAAAGATAAAAGCTGTAAAAAATATACTACCATATCCAGACTGCTGCAGCTGATACATAGATGAGCTGCTTAAATATATAACCCCTCTTGCAAATAGAGAAAAAATAACAGCAAGCACAAAATTGGAAGCAGGCCCTGCAATTCCCACATAAATCATCCCTTTCCTGGGTGAATTATAATAATTCGGATTAATGGGAACAGGTTTTGCCCATCCAAATCTGCGGGTTAAAATCAAAACAAGACTCCCCATAGGATCAAGATGTGCAAGTGGATTAAGGGTTAATCTTCCCATTGCTTTTGGAGTAGGATCTCCCAGTAAATAGGATACATATCCGTGCGAAAACTCGTGTATTGAAAGTGATATAAGGAGTATCGGTATAATTAACATTAATTCATAAATAAAATCCATAATTTTTTCACCTCATTATTTTGTCAGATCTTCTATATATTCTAAAGCATCTTTTCGGCTGTTTATATTACCGCGCAGTATTTCATCCCTTATTTTTAGCATGATTTCATTAATTATTGGTCCCTGTTTGAATCCCATTTTTAATATATCATAGCCGTTAACAGGTATTTCAATTTCTTTTCTTTTTTGATAGTGATTTATAATTATATCAGTAAAGCTGTCTGTATTTTTGAATGCAGAATATATAATTAGTTCTTCTATTTTGTATTCTTCTAAAGTTCTAAACTTTTCTGCAGGATCTTCTATAAAAAATATATCATCTGAAATATTTAACCACCTTTTATTTTCAAAAAGTTGATATTCCTGTTTTTTTAGCGGCCATTTGGATATCTCTTTACTCCCTATATTATAAAATAGAATAATCAATCTGACAAGAAAATAATTAACATCAGGGTTATATCTGGTGAATTTTTCAAGAACAGCTTCAAGATTTAAAAAGGCTTTTTTCTGTTTTATATTAAAATTAAAGTTGTCAGTTACAAGTTTGAAAACAGGAATATCCTCGATAATACTTTCAGCCAGAATAGAAATATCTTCTTTTAATGATAATAAATAATTAAGTTCAGTAAATACCCTTTCCAGAGATAATCTGCTGTAATCATATTTTTCCAGTGAATATCTGGCCAGTTTTTTGGTTTCTTCACTGAGATCAAACCCCTTCTGCAGTTTAAATCTAATACCGCGCAGAATCCGCAGTGGATCATCTCTAAAACTGTATTTATGAAGAACTCTAAGTATTCCTGCATCCAGATCATCCAGTCCGGCGAAAAAATCATAAACTATTCCTTCTCTGCCTGGAGTTAAATCTACTGCCATGGCATTTAATGTAAAATCACGCCTGTATAAATCAGAGAAAATCCCGGCAGGTTCAACAGCAGGTGGTGATCCCGGCATTTTATATTTTTCCTGTCTGCAGGTAGCAAAGTCGAGTGATAGTCTGTATTCAGTCCGCAGATATCCGGTTTGAAATTCATCATTTAAAATATAATCCCATCCCTTCTTTTGCTTAAGATAGGAAAAAAACACTTCTAAATCTCCTTCAAGAAGAAGATCTACATCATCATTTAGTTCAAGTCCCAGCAGTATATCTCTCAGCTGACCACCAACTAAATACAGACTATAATTCAACTCTGCTGCCAGATTCCCAAGTTCTCTAAAAACATGCTGTTTTTTTTGTGGAAAAAAATCAAGAAAATTAATATTATACTGACAGAACCCGGCCTCAATGTGGCCGCTATTATTATATTCCTTCAGAAGTTTTAAAGCTTCATCAGCAGAAATTGTTAAACGGTTTAGATGGCGATCTTTTTTTCTGTATTCAGGTGTAAAATTATTTTTTATCAGTTTTTCCAGGATATTTATTCTTGTCATTACCGAATTACGGCTGTTTTTATCGATAAGAATATCAAATCCAGAAGCTGATAACAGATCTGAATCTTTATAAATATTTAAAATTTTCAGGAGTGTACTGTTAAATTTATAATATTCTTCAGCCGGTAATTCTTTTATTTTATTTAATAAGGTTTTTTCCATTATTATCACCACTTAAAGAAATGGGCCACCTCTAGATGAGACAGCCCTGATTTAAATAATCTCTTAAATTTTACTTAAGTCAATCTTTTTTAAGGATGGATTATCAGATGCTGACCTTCCTACTTTTGCAAGATGTTTCCACTCACCATCTATTTTAACACGAACTACATCTCCAGTAAAATCATTTTTCGTTCCATCTTTAGAACTATTGGATAAAAGCCAGCTTCCAACTCCATATATATCCACTGGAACCTGTGAACGTTCAAATTTATTTATTTTTTCTGGGGTAAATCCACCAGTAGCAATAATTTTTACATCTTCACAGTATTTTTTGGCAGTTTTAACATCCCTCGGTTCCAGATCCCAGTCCTGATATGCTTTATCCAGAGCTCTGCGAAGTTTATAAACAAGCCTTGCATTTACACCTGTATCCAGTTCTTTATTACCCAGTGGTTCTACACTTTCATCGCGAAGATTGGAAGAAGTATCAGGTCTGACCCCAAAAAGTTTATATCTTTCTGCAGCTTTATGATTTCCTTTTTTCTTTAAAGAAATATATTTGTTAAACATGAGCTTTAATACCTTTAAACTTGTTCCTATACAGTCATTATCAAAATCGACCAGTGCAATTCTGTTAACATCCAGCGGCATATGTTTGCAAAACTGGATCATTGATTCTGCTGTATCTCCCAAAAAAGAAGCTATATAAGAATGGCTGATAGTTCCTCCACCTTTACCACCCCACCATGCTCCCTGTTCATCTGTGGAGACATAACGCTGAGTATTTGCACCAAAATCATTATTATATGCGTTCACCCCCAGGGAATAAGCATAACCGTGCAGTGCCTGCATTTTATAATGTGTAAATCTGGCAGGAAAAAATAGAATATCCTTACCCCGGGCAGCTTTCATAACTAAATATACATTGGTAGCTATTCTTGATGCCTCTGAAAGAGAACCCAAAATTGGAGTTTCCAGTATAGAAAAATCTCTATATCTTCCTCTAATTTTTAATACAGGTTCCACTCTGTGTGGGTCACCACTATATCTGGCCTTTTCTCCATCATGGCATGCTTCCACTTCCAGATCACTGGAAGTGTTTACAAAATTCCCATCTTTATCTATACATCCTGCTGATGTTTTTAAAATAGAAAGGGCTTCATCTACTCCTCCAACTATACAAAATGGCTTTCGCCTGGGAAAAATCTGCATTTCAACTTCAATACTCCCTATATCCTGCTCTTTATAGCTGTAGCCTTCTTCTGATAATTTTTTTAATATTCGGCTGATGTTACGGAAGTAAACATCAGAGTACCATCCTTGTGACATTCTTTCTGTATCAAGTTGAAATACTTTTATGTCAAGACGTTCACCATTGAAAATTGTCATAAACTCACCTCATAAAAATTAATAGTTTATTCTATAATTTCATAAATTAAGGGATTTTTCTCTACTTTTTCGGCTGAAATACTGTAAGATGATTTAACTTTCTCTACAGCAGATTCTAAATTACACTCATCATTAACATGCAGAACAGCAATAACATCTCCCTTTTTAACCCTGTCGGCTATTTTTTTAGCTATTTCAATACCGACAGCCATATCAATATCTCCATCTTTTGTTTCTCTTCCTGCACCAAGCAGCATTGCAGCTATGCCTATATCATGTGCATTTATAGCATCAATATAGCCGCTTTTTTCAGCTTTTATCTCAATTTTTTTCTCTGCCTGAGGAAGTAATTCAGGATTATCTATAAAAGCAGTATCTCCCCCCTGTGCTGTTATCATCTTTCTAAATTTATTTAAAGCTTCTCCATTTTTTATTTTTTCTCTAAGTATATCCTTTGCCCTGTCAATATCATTTTCCATACCGGAAAGTTTTACCATAGCTGCTCCAAGTTCAATACACAGTTCTGTTAGATCTTCAGGCCCTTCTCCTTTCAAAACTCTGACAGCTTCTTTAACTTCCAGTGCATTTCCCACTGCAAGCCCAAGTGGTTCATTCATATCAGTAATATAGGCAACTGTGTTTCTGCCAACTTCCTTTCCTATATCCACCATAGCTTCAGCAAGTTTTTTGGATTCAGCAAATTCCTGCATAAAAGCACCACTGCCTGTTTTTACATCAAGTACAATTGCATCTGCACCACCGGCAATTTTTTTGCTCATAATACTGCTTGCAATAAGAGGGATAGATTCTACGGTAGCAGTTACATCTCTTAGAGCATATAATTTTTTATCAGCAGGTGTAAGGTTTCCTGTCTGTCCAACAACGGAAAGTCCATATTTATTAACATTATCAAAAAAATCTTCCCTGCTTAAAGATGTATTGAATCCAGGTATTGCTTCAAGTTTATCGATGGTTCCTCCTGTGTGGCCTAAACCTCTGCCTGACATTTTGGCAACAGGAACTCCAGCTGCTGCAACAAGTGGGGCCAGTATCAGAGTAGTTGTATCTCCCACACCTCCTGTGCTGTGTTTATCAACTTTAATCCCTTTTACCGGGCTTAAATCTATCATATCACCTGATTCAGCCATAATCATTGTCAGATCAGCTGTCTCTTCAGCATCCATCCCCTGAAAGAAAACTGCCATAGCCCAGGCAGAAACCTGATAATCGGGTATTTTATCTGCAACATAACCATTTATAAGAAAATCCAGCTCTTCTTTATTTAATTTTTCTCCTTCACGTTTTTTATATATTATATCATATGCTCTCATTTCTGCTACCTCCTGTTAAATGTTGTTTATTATTTCTTTCATCAATTTCAAAAACTCAGGTCTTACCTTTTCTGCAATTTCGACAACTTCTTTATGGTCCAGAGGCTGTGAAAGTATTCCCGCTGCCATATTTGTAATACAGGATATTCCCAGTACATTCATATTCATATGCCTGGCCACAATAACTTCCGGCACAGTAGACATACCAACAGCATCTGCACCAATATTCTGCAGATATCTAATTTCTGCAGGTGTTTCATAAGATGGTCCACTTAAAGCTGCATAAATACCCTTTCTGATAAGCATACCGTTTTTTTCAGCCGCTTTTTCAGCGACTTTTATTAAGTTTTTGTCATAAGCTTCTGTCATATCAGGAAAACGAGTGCCGTAATCATCCATATTTTCTCCAATTAGAGGGTTATCACCGATTAAATTTATATGATCTGAAATAACCATAAACTCTCCAGGAGAAAAATTTCTATTTATTCCACCAGCAGCATTTGTAAGCAGAATTGTTTCTGCTCCCAGCTCTTTCATTACCCTAACTGGAAGAGTTATCTCTTTAAGAGAATATCCTTCATAATAGTGAAATCTGCCCTGCATTGCTATTACATTTTTTCCTGAAAGCTGTCCTATAACAAATCTTCCTGCATGTCCTTCAACAGTAGAAACAGGAAAATTGGGAATATTTTTATAATCAACAATAATTTTATTTTCAATTTCTTCAGCCAGCACTCCGAGTCCAGAACCAAGGATAAGAGCAATTTCAATTTTAAAATCAATTTTCTCTTTTATAAGAGATGCAGCATTTTTAATTTCTTCAGACAAAAAAATCACTCTCCTTTAAATAATAAATTTACCATCCTTATAAATCAATTCTCCATCAGCGTAAATCTCTCCACCATTTTTCATATCACACAGCATATCCCAGTGTATTGTAGAAATATTTTTCCCACCGGTTTCTGGATAGCTCCTGCCAACAGCAAAATGAATGGTTCCACCAATCTTTTCATCAAAAAGCATATTTTTTGTAAATTTATTAATTCCATTATTACATCCTACAGCAACTTCACCTACATAGCGGGATCCTTCATCTGTATCAAGCAGTGAATGAAGAAGTTCCTCTCCTTTTGCTGCAGAAGCATTTACAACCTTCCCATCTTTGAATTCGAGTCTTATATCTTCAATTTCTTTGCCGCTGTATATTCCGGGAAATGAAAATCTGATTTTTCCATTTACACTGTCCTCTACTGGACCGGTAAAAACCTCTCCTCCAGGATAGTTTTCTTTTCCTTTATCTGCCACCCAGGTTCTACCGCTAACACTGCATTTTATATCAGTATCTTCTGCTTTAAAATGTATTTCTTCTCTGCTGTTTAAAATATCAGCAATCCTTTCCAGCTCTTTTCCAAATTCAGTCCAGTAAGCAACCGGATCTTTTCTGTCCAGATGACAGGCTGAATAAACAAATTCCCTATAATCCAGCAGAGACATATTTGCTTCCTGGGCATCTGCATGAGTTGGGAACTGACAGATATTCCATTTCAAATCCCCGGCAGCCGCTCTATTCATAATTATTTCGCTGATTTCTTTAGAAGCAAGTGATCTCATTTTTATTTTTTCTGGATCCACTCCGGCAAGATTTTTGGTATTGCTGTTTCCCAGAATCCGCACCATTGCATCAACATTCTCTGTTATGTACTTCAAATAAGGTGATTTATAATTCAGCTGTTCATCTCCAGCAAAATGATAAAAAATCTCTTCCTGTTCTGCAAAGGCTGTTAAGACTATAGGATGAGCGCCGTTTTTTAGAACCTGTTTATAGATTTCTTTTACAAGATCTTCACTGATAGTTTCCGCTCTAATAAGTACTTCCTGTCCTTTTTTAACATCAAGTGAATAATTAACAATAACATCCGCATATTTGTTTAATTTTGCATCAGCCACAGTATTCCTCCTCTTTAAAATAAAGATCATTTTTCTTATATCAAATCACTTTCTATATAATAACTTTTTTTAAATTACATTACTTCTATATAATAACTTTTCCATAAATTCCACCACCACCAGAATCAATTTTAAATTCACCTCTTCTGGCTGTTAATATTTTATCGAGCAGTCTGCTGTTCAAACATTTATCAAGTTCTTTTTCGCTATTTCTATGTAAAATATCCATCTCTGTGCCGCAGTTTCTTAACATTCTGTCAAGTGTTTTTTCTCCTATACCAGGAATGTCCAGCAGTGGAATTTGATATCTATATTCAGGTCTGTGGGATGGAGATTTAGAATTTTTTCTCTGAGAAATGTCCAGTATCCTGTCTTTTACACCAACAATTATATTTTTGTTTCCACATAGAGGACATTTTAAGACAGCATCAGTACCACTGAAAACTTCATCACATTTTTCGCAGTATGATCGGTGATATTTCCCAAGAGCAGGATCAAGTCCAAAATTTTGGGCTATTTTTCTTCCTTTTTTCTGTTTGAATGCCTTTTCAATTTCCTTAAAATTAAGTTCTTTCAGCTGAATGATGTTATACTCTCTGGCAATTTTAGGTAGAGAATGAGCATCAGAATTTGTTAAGAAACTTTTGTCTTCAAGTTCTGAAAGCAGATCAGCCATTTCTGTATCTGCACTTAATCCAAGTTCAACAGCAGATATTTTCTCCCACTCATCATCTGTAAACCCTTCTCTATACGAGGAAAAAGCTCTGCCGTAAAAACTTTTGTGTGGTGTGAAGATATGGGCAGGTATAAGAATACCTCCATGATATTCAACAATTTTGAGAAGCTCCGGACCTGTTATATAGGCTGTCTGTGAACTTAAATTTATATTGGAAATATACTGTTCCATTGTCCGGCTGAATTCCCTAATATCAGCTAAATAGGGGAAAAAAGAGAGATAATGAACCTGTCCACCATTTTTTTCGCGGCTTTCTATTTCAGCTCCCAGTAAAACTAACAGCTCATCTCTGTATAATATACCACCTGAAGCAAGCTCAACCATTTCTCCTTTAGAAAGCATTTTTTCTATATCGTCGATCACTACCGGTGAAGCACAGTCTATTATACCGACAATATCAAGTCCTTTTCTGTAATAACCCTCTTTTAAAATATTGGGAAAGTTAAGTTTTCGAGAGGCAGTTATTTTTACCGGACTCCCATCACTTCCACCTCCAATATGAATATGGAGGTCAGCATAAAAATTTTTAAACATTAAAATCACCAAGATAATAGAGAACAGCAATCAGTGTTTTACTGTCATTGATTTTACCTTTTTTAAGTAGTTCTTTTACTTCTGCTCGAGATTTGGGAACAACTTCAATATATTCTCCTGGATCAAGGTCTCTACCACTAAATTTAAGTTTTTCTGCCCTATATATATAAATAATCTCTGTACTGTATCCTGGGGTTGGATAAAAATTAAATAGTTCTTTTAAGTTTTCAGCTTCATATCCGGTTTCTTCTTTTAATTCTCTAAAAGCACATTCTGCCGGTGATTCGTCTTTCTCCAGTTTTCCCGCCGGAATCTCATAAATCACCTCATCAACAGGATATCTATACTGTTTTATTAAAAGTAGTTTGCCGTCATTATCCTCAGCTAAAATGGCAACTCCTCCACTGTGTTCTACAACTTCTCTAATTGAGCTGTGACTGTCCGGGAATTCTACTTTATCCCTATGTAATTTTAATATATTGCCTTCATAAATTGTTTCTCCATCTATTTTCTTTTCTTTTTGTATATCCATTATTAAGCCTCCAATTAATTCTTCTCTTCTATAAAATATTCACTAAAAAATGCAAAAATCCTTTTAAATTAAAAAATTGAAGCCATAAACATAATAATCCCCACCAAAAATTCTCCTGCAGGAGTTTTGATGAGGATCATTATATTTAACGAGCATATATTTTTATCTGAAATTTATACAAGTTCACAGCCTCTATCCAGTGCTTCATTATTGATTTCCAGCAGGTTATGTCTGTGTGGAGGCAGAACTTCTTTTAAAGAAGTTTTTACAGTATCCAGAGGCAAAAATTCTTCTCTGCAGATTATATTGCCCAGCATGACCATATTTGCAATTCTGCTTTCACCCAGTTCATTGGCAATTTCATTTGCCGGAACTTTAATAACTTCAATATCATCTCTTTCAACTTCCTGATTAATTAGAGATTCATTGACATAAATTTTCCCACCAGGTTTAATCTTATCAACAAATTTAAGCATTGAAGGAAGGTTCATAGCTACAACAATATCAGGTTTTGATGAAAGTGGTGAAGGTATCATTTTTTCCGATACAATAACAGTACAGTTGGCTGTACCCCCACGCATTTCCGGCCCATAAGAAGGCATCCAGGATACATGATAATCCTCTGTCATACCGGAATATGTCACCAGTCTACCCATAAGCATAACTCCCTGGCCGCCAAAACCGGCAAAGATCATTTCTTTTTTCATCTCTATTCTCCCTCCCCAACATCTTTTAATACCTGTGGTTTATAGATAGGTATCATATTTTCTTCAAGCCATTTTAAAGCTTCTGCAGGTTCCATACCCCAGTTTGTAGGACAGGTAGAAAGGACTTCTATCATCGTAAATCCTTTTCCTTCAAGCTGCATTTTAAATGCCTTTTTGATGGCTTTTTTGGCTTTAACGATATGTTTTACATCATGTACAGATACTCTTTCTATATAAACTGCTCCATCCAGCACAGCAAGCATTTCGGAAATTTTAATCGGTGATCCAGCAATATCTTTGTTCCTGCCGGCAGGAGATGTTGTGGTTTTCTGTTCTAAAAGTGTTGTTGGAGCCATCTGTCCACCAGTCATACCATAAATAGCATTGTTGACAAAAATGGTAGTTATATTTTCGCCTCTATTTGCTGCGTGTACTATTTCTGCAGTACCTATAGAAGCAAGATCTCCATCTCCCTGATAGGTAAATACTACTTTATCAGGATGAACTCTTTTAACTCCAGTTGCAACAGCTGGAGCTCTACCGTGTGAAGCTTCGTGCATATCACAGTCAAAATATTCATAGGCAAGAACCGAACAGCCAACCGGTGCAATACCGATTGTTTTTTCTCTAATTTCCAGTTCATCCATAACTTCTGCCACCAGGCGGTGTATTATACCATGAGTACAGCCCGGACAGTAATGAAAATCCTTATCTGTTAAAGAATCTGGTTTTTTAGCAACTACTTGCATTATTTCCCACCTCCAATTTTCTTGATCTCAGCTAAAATTTCTTCAGGAGTAGGGATCATACCACCTGTACGTCCATAAAAGTGAACACTGCCATTATTTCTGCATACAGCAAGTTCAACATCTTCAACCATCTGACCTGTACTCATTTCAACAGTTAAGAAATCATCCACATTTTTAGATGTTTCTGCAATAATTTCTTTTGGAAATGGGAAAAGGGTTATTGGTCTAATAAGTCCAACCTTATATCCTTCTTCACGGGCCAGTTCAATCGCACTCAAAGAAATTCTGGCTGATGTTCCATAAGCAACAATTACTATATCAGCATCATCAAGATAATATGTTTCATACCTGACTTCTTCTTTTTCCATTTTATCGTATTTTTCTTTCAATTTATAATTGTGTTTTTCTAATTCTGCCGGATCAAGAGCAAGTGAATTAATTATATTTTTTTCTCTTCCTTTAGCTCCGTCAGTAGCCCAAGGCTTATCAGGCAGATCATCAGGATCAACACTTCTATCAAATGATACTGGTTCCATCATCTGACCTATCATACCATCGGCAAGCAGTAAAACAGGATTTCTATACTTGTCTGCCAGTTCAAATGCATCCATTGTTAGATCTACTGCTTCCTGTACAGAAGAAGGAGCAAGAACAAGCAGTCTGAAATCCCCATGTGCCATACCTTTTGTTGCCTGAAAATAATCTGACTGTGCCGGCTGAATTCCGCCAAGACCTGGTCCACCTCTCATCATATTAACAATAACTGCCGGCAGCTCAGCACCTGCAATATAGGAAATTCCTTCAGCTTTAAGGCTAATACCTGGACTTGAAGATGATGTCATTACCCTTGCTCCAGCACCAGATGCACCATATACCATATTACTGGCTGCTACTTCACTTTCTGCCTGAAGAAAAACTCCTCCAACTTCAGGAAGGCGCCAGGACAAATATGCCGGAAGTTCATTCTGTGGTGTTATTGGATATCCAAAAAAATAGCGGCAGCCTGCCTGAACAGCAGCTTCAGCTATTGCTTCATTACCTTTCATTAAAACTTTTTTAGCCATTAATTAAACCTCCTAACAAAAATTTTTATATTAGTCTTCCTTATATACTGTAATTGCGACATCCGGACAAATTCTGTAGCACTGTCCACAGGAAATACATGCAGATTGGTCTGTAACCTCTGCCGGATGATAGCCGTGGCTGTTAATCTCCTCCGAAATAGTTAAAATGGAAACAGGACAGACTGTTGTACATAATTTACACCCTTTACATTTTTCTCGGTCAATGACAACTTTCTTTATATCAGCCAACATTATGCCTCCCTTCCAAAATCATTGATAGTCTTTAGCTTTTTCTTCTCCAGTTAAAACTCTGTAACCTCCAGCTGCAAGTGCTTCCATTTCTTTTTCACCGGGATACAGATAAACTGGTGCAATAAATTCAATTTTCTTAATTATTTTTCCTGTAAGACTTTTCGAATGTGCCATACCTCCTGTTAATATTATAGCATCAATCTCACCTGCATTAACAGCAGCAAGAGAAGCTATTTCTTTAATTATCTGGTAGGACATGGCAGATAATACAAGCTCAGCCTCTTTATTCCCATTTTTTATCATTTCTTCTACTTTTATTAGGTCAGAAGTTCCCAGATGGGCTTTAAGCCCACCATTACCAACAATCTTTTTTTCCATCTCTTCAAAACTATAATTTTCCTTTTTCATAAGATTCAGCAGATCAACTGCAGGTAAACTACCGGCTCTATTAGGTGACATGGGACCCAGACCACCTAAAGCATTATTAACATCCACTATTTTCCCGTCAATATGGATACCAACTGAGATTCCTCCCCCAAGATGTGCCACAATAAGGTGCATATCCTTATATTTTTTTCCGTGTTTTTCAGCATGATTTCTGGCAACTTCCCGCTGATTGAGGGCATGGAATATACTTCTATTTCTGAGCTCAGGCATACCTGTTATTTTGGCTGTTTCGCTCATTTCATCAACCACAACTGGATCTACAATAAAGGATCGTATATCTACAGTATCAGCGATTTTTTTAGCCAGCAGTGCACCTAAATTACTTGCATGTTTACCATATTTCTGACTTTTAACAGTTTCTAGCATTTTTTGGTTTATATTATATGTTCCACCCGGGAGGGGCTTTAAAAGCCCCCCACGTCCAACAGCGGCTGACAGAGAATTTATATCTATATTATGTTCGCGCAAAAATTCCATAATATGGCTGTATCTCATTTTAGTTTGATCTCCAATGGTTGGAAATTTCTCCATTTCTTCATGAGAGTGAGATATATTTTCTTCAATTAGTTTTTTCTTATTTTCAAAAACTGCCAGTTTGGTTGAAGTGGAACCTGGATTTATTACCAGTATTTTATATTTCATAACATCAGTCCCTTGGAATTAGATTACTTCTTACTTTTGCTATTTTTTCTATTCTCTCTTCAGCCATTATATCTGCTGCTTTATAGGTTGGGATATTATCTCTTTTGCTTATGGCAAATACTTTTTTAACATTATCGTATATTTTTTTTGCTTTTGCCATTGCTCTTTCTTTATTATATCCGAGAAGTTCATCATATACATTGATAACTCCACCGGCATTTATTACATAATCAGGAACATAAAGTATTCCTCTATCATCAAGCATGTCTCCATGTCTGGGCTCAGCCAGAACATTATTAGCAGAACCAGCAACAATATCTGCCTTCAATTCTGGAATGGTGTCATCATTGATGACTGCACCAAGTGCACAGGGAGCAAAAATATCACATTCTACTCCATAGATATCTTCTGGGCTGACAACCTCAGCATCCATTTCATCCAGAACCATATCCAGGTTTTCCTGCTTTATATCTGTAATAATTAATTTTCCACCTTCATCAGCTATATGTTTAGCCAGATAATAACCAACATGGCCGACTCCCTGCAGGGCAACAACTTTACCTTCCAGATCTGGTGAACCGTAAAATTCATCTGCAGCTGCTTTCATTCCGCGCCAGACTCCATATGCAGTTACAGGAGATGGGTCACCACTTGTTCCAGGCAGTCCAGTAACAAAATCAGTTTCTTCAGCCACAAACTTCATATCGTCAACACATGTATTAACATCTTCTGCAGTAATGTAGCGTCCATTTAAGCTCTGAACAAATCTACCATAAGCACGCCACAGCTCTTCACTTTTTATTTCATCAGGATCTCCAATTATTACAGCTTTTCCACCGCCAAGATTTAGGCCGGCTGCCGCAGATTTATATGTCATTCCTCTCGCCAGTCTGACAGCATCATTTAATGCTTCTTCTTCACTTTTGTAATTCCAGATTCTAGTTCCACCCAGGGCTGGCCCAAGTGTTGTATCATGAATACATATAATAGCCTTTAAACCTGACACCTCATCATAATTAAAAACTATCTGTTCATAATCATGTTTTTCCATTCTTTCAAAAATATTCATCAAATTTCCTCCTTTGTTTTTTGACCCACTTAAATTAAATTTATAATAAGAAATTGATAGCATTACAGCTGCAGACAAACACAGCCACTTTAACACAAAAAATTATTGTTTAGAAACGATATTGCGTACAAATAATTTTCCTAAAGCTATAGAATTAAATTTGGTCTCAAGAGAATCTGCTCTGGAGCTGATAATTAGAGGTATATCAGCACCCATAATAAGGCTTGCTGTTGGCTGTTTAAATAAAACAACCATAGTTTTGTATAGAATATTCCCAGATTCTATATCTGGAACAACCAATATATCTGCCTCACCTGCGACTTCTCCTCTGATACCCTTCTTTTCCGCTGCCTTTTTGAGAACAGCATTGTCAAATGCTAATGGGCCATCAACAACTGCATCAATCTGACCGCGGTCACTCATTTTTGCGATTACCGCAGCTTCTACTGTAGAATTCATTGACTGATTGACAGTTTCTACTGCTGCAAGTAAAGCTACTTTTGGACTGGAAATTCCTAATTTTCTGGCAAAAAATACTGCATTCTCAATAATCTCTACTTTTTCTTCCAGGCCTGGAGATATATTCATTCCTCCATCTGTGATCATTACAAAACGATTCTGTCTTTCCAGATAAATAAGCGAAACAAGGCTCAAAAGATGTCCCCTTCTAAAGGAAAATTTCCTGTCAAGCATTGCCCGCAGAATAGTACCGGTATTAATCATACCTTTCATAGGTATTTCCGCTTTCCCTTCTTCTACCATCTGCATCGCTTTGTAGGCAGATTCTTCACTGGATTTGCTGTCAATAATCTCCAAATCTGCAGTAAAATCTATTTCTTCTAAAATATCTTCAATTTTTTGTTTACTGCCGATCAAAATTGGCTCAGCAATCCCTTCGTCATAAGCCTTTTTTAGGCTTTCTAGTACTGTTTTATCTTCTGCCTGTGCCACTGAAACTCTGAGCATTTCCCCGGATTTTGCCATTTCAATTAGTTGATCCATATCTGAAAACATTTTAATCACCTCCACACTATATAATAGATGCATAATCTGTTCCATTTAAAAAAAATTTAAAAAAAATAAAAAATCCCCAGTATGACGGGGATCGACATTAGAAGATATGTTCAATTTATTATTTTCAGAAAATTTTCAACTGCAAAAATAATCGCACGTGCAAAAATTTGCAGGCAATAATTTGCAGATAAATGAATATAACAGCATACACTATTCCACTTTCCTAAACACATTATTCCACCTAAAGCTAATAAAATTCAGCATTTAGTAATTTAAATGATCTATAATTTGACCCTCCTCGGGGCAAGCCCACGAGGTTTGCTGGCAGACTATAACTTCTATCACTGGTTGATACCATATTTGCTTAATTTATAATAAAGACTTCTTACAGCAATACCCAGTATTTCTGCTGCTTCAGTACGATTTCCATCTGCTTTTTTAAGCGCATTTATAATTGCTCTTCTTTCTGTTCTAGCAACAATATCTGACAGATTTTCTTTTTCTAAAGTAAAACTTTCATTGAAAGAAAACTCATCTTTATACTCTTCATTTTCATCTGCAAGTACAGGTAGATCATCCACATCTATAATATTTTCTTCAAACGACGTATATATCATGGCTCTGCCCAGAATATTTTCCAGCTCTCTAACATTTCCCGGCCAGTCATAAGAGCTGAGTTCCAGCATTGCCGCATCAGAAATACCCTTTACAGTTTTGCCGTATTCCTGATTGAGTTTTTTTATAATATGGTTAACAAGCAGAGGTAGATCCTCTTTCCTTTTTCTGAGAGGAGGAATTTCCAGAGGGAAAACATTCAATCTGTAATAGAGATCTTTACGAAATTCTCCTTTTTCAATAGCTCTTTCCAGATCTGTATTAGATGCAACAATAATTCTTACATCAATATCGATCGGTTTTGAACCACCAACACGAACAATTTCTTTTTCCTGCAGAACCCTCAGCAGTTTAGCCTGCAGATTGAGATTTATTTTACCAATTTCATCCAGAAATATAGTACCTCCGGCAGCTTCTTCAAACAGTCCTTTTTTTCCACCTTTTTTGGCACCTGTAAAAGCCCCTTCTTCATAACCAAACAATTCACTTTCCAGTATACTGTTTGTAAGTGATGCACAGTTTACCCTAATAAATTTAGAATTTCGACGCTGACTTTCATTATGAATTGCATGAGCAAACAACTCTTTACCTGTACCACTTTCTCCCCGCAGGAGTACTGTTACAGGGGTATGTGCAGCTCTTCTGGCAAGGTTGATTATTCTCCGCATTTTTTCGCTTTTTCCAACTATATCAGTGAAGGTGTATTTTGCACTCAGCTGTCTGATTATCTTTTTTGCCTGATTAAGTTCTTCTGTCAGTTTTTTTATTTCCGAAACATCCTTTATAACCCCAACACTGCCCTTTAGTTTTCCACTGACAATTATAGGTGCAACATCAACAATCACATCTTTTTTATTTGCTCCGACCTTCATTCTAACATTGTAGACAGGTTCTTTTGTTTTAAGGACCTTATAGTGCATACTTTTTCCTTCAGCAATGTCAACACTGGCCGGTTTGCCGATCACATCTTCTTCTGTTAAACCAGTCAGTTTAGTATAGGCAGGATTGATCATAATCCCATAGCCATTTTCATCTACAACTGAAATAGCATCCTGGGTGGAATTTATAATAGCTTCCAGCAGTGCACTGGATTCTTTTAAATCTGTAATTTCTTCAGCAAACCTTTTTACTTCTTCTACATCCCGGAATACAGCAACTGCTCCAATAATTTCTCCAGCTTCATTTCTAATAGGCATTCTGTTTGTTATTATGGTCAGTCCGCCGACATACTGTGTCTGATTTAATTCCATTTCACCAGATTTCAGAACATGATGCATTCTGGTATTTTCAATAACATCTTCTACATCTTTTCCAATAATATTTTCTTTTTTTAAACCCAAAATCTTTTCAGCAGCTCTATTAAATAGCTCTATTTTTCCGTCTTTATCAACAGATATTATCCCATCATGAGTTGCATCTATAATAACATTGTGTTTGTTTTGTTTTTTCAATATAAAAAGACACCTTCTTTCCAGCAGAATTTATATTAAAACATCTTCTCTCACTAAAGGCATTGTCATACATCTGGGACCTCCCCGCCCCCGAGAAAGTTCAGAACTGGGAACTGTGTGCACTATTACTCCATTTTCTTCCAGAAGTCTGTTGGTGACATAATTCCTCTCATAAACTATAACTTCACCAGGTGCAAAAGCAAGTGTGTTTGAACCATCACTCCACTGTTCTCTTCTTGCATCAATATAATTTCCACCTGCACATCTGATAAGTTTTACATCATCTAAATGCAGATATTTTTTTAATATGTCAGCCAGACTGGCTGTTTCTTCACTGATTTTTAATTCATTATTTTCTGAAAGTTTTATTGAAAAAACTTTTAAAGGATCTTCTATTTCTGCATGTATGGTAAATTTATCGAAATCAACCATTGTAAAAACTGTATCCAGATGCATAAATGCTCTTTTATTAGGTATTTTAAAAACCAGTATCCTGTTAAAACTATTTTTCTCCCGCAGAATATTTTTGGCCAGTTTTTCTACTGCCTCTGCCCTACTGCGCTGAGAAATTCCTACTGCAATGACTCTGTCATTTAAAATAAGAATATCTCCACCTTCTAAAGCTGCTTTTTCATAGCGGCTGTAAAAATTTGTTGTTTCCCCCTTACTATATACTGGATGATAGCGAAAAATATATTCAGCATATATTGTCTCTCGTTTTCTTGTAGCTGAAGACATTCTGTTGATACTTATACCACTTCCAATTACAGCAAACGGATCTCGACAGAAATAAAGATTGGGCATTGGTTCCAGAAGAAAAGGATAATCTCTGTATGCCATATCTCCCAGAGTTGCTTCTTTAAAATCCGGGATATCCTCCTTGCTCAAACCTTCCATTGTTGTTAATACCAGTTTTTTTACATCAAGATTTTTAAGATAGTTTTTTAAAAAATAAAGTTTTTCATCACTGCTAATATCAGTTTCAGCCAGAAACTGATCAATAAATTTCTCTTTTATATCTGTATTTTTAAGTGTTTCCACCATCAAATTTTCCAGATAAATAACTTCAGCCCCGTTTTCTCTCAGCAGATCAGCAAAAGCACTGTGCTCTTCAACTGCAGCTTTTAAATAAGGGATGTCATCAAACAAAAGTCTCTTTAAAAGTTCCGGAGTCAGCCTCTCAAGTTCTCTGCCAGGTCTGTGCAGCAGCACCTTTTTTAATTGTCCTATTTCTGATTTCACGTCAAGAATCTGAGAGTTCATAATTTTAACTCCCTTTAACTTTTTCGCTCTCAATTTCCAGCCTCAGTTTATCTGCAATTCGGGCTATAAATTGAGAATTGGTCGGTTTATTTCCATTTCTTCCCACAGTACTGGCAAAATATTCATCCAGCACATCAGTGTTTCCACGGGTCCAGACAACTTCTATTGCATGTCTTATTGCTCTTTCAACACGGCTGGGTTTTGAATCAAATTTTTCTGCAACAGCAGGATAAAGTTTTTTTGTAATTGCTCCGAGAAGCTCTATATCGTTAATTACAAGTTCTACAGCCTCTCTAATATATAGGTAACCTTTTATATGAGCCGGTATTCCCAGACTGTGCATTACTTCAGTTATTTTCATATTTAAATCTACATTCTCTTTTACAAATAGTAAATCTCTGCCCTCTGCTAATATTCTATTTTCTTCTGGAGAAGGTGGATTTACCATCTGCTTTATTCTATCAAACAGTCTGTCCAGATCAAAAGGTTTCATAATATAATAGCTTGCACCAAGCTCTACCAGTCTCTGAGTAACCTCTTCCTGTCCAAAAGCAGTTAATATTATTGTTTTCATATCTCCATTTAATCCTTTTTGCTGCATTTCTTCCATTACACCTATTCCATCCAGGTGCGGCATTATCAAATCAAGAATTAAGACATCAGCATCTGTATTTCGGATCAGCTCCAGTCCCTGCTGACCATCATGGGCAATCCCTATCACATTAACATCATCCTGTAGAGAGAAATATTCGTTCAATAACTGACAAAATTCTCTGTTGTCATCAACTATAATTATATCTATATTTTTATTCATATTAAACACTCCTGACATAAAACAGTTTATTTTAGATTTTAAAGATAAAACTAATTATTGTCTGAAACAGTTAACAACTTCTCCTTTTTTTCAGAAGCAAGATTCATCATTTCACCTGCATTTGCAGCTGCCTTTTCGGTTAATTCACCTGTACCGAGCATTCTTGCTAATTCTCTAGTTCTAGCTTCTCTATCTAAAATATCGATATTGGTAAATGTCCTGTTTTTTTCTGTTTTTTTACTGATCAAAAAATGGTGATTACCCATACTGGCAATTTGAGGCAGATGAGTAATACATATAATCTGGCGTTTCAAAGAAATGCTGAACAATTTTTCGGCCATTTTGACAGCTGTTTTGCCGCCAACACCACTGTCCACCTCGTCAAATACAAGTGTATCAACCTGATCTAAGTTAGCAGTAATGGTCTTTAAGGCCAGCATTATTCGCGACAATTCTCCACCAGATGCAATTTTGGTCAGTGCTTTTAATTCTTCACCAGGATTTGGTGATATCAAAAATTCAACTCTATCAATTCCATCTATGCCAGGACTCTTTTCTTCAAAAGTTACTTTAAATTTTGCATTTTCCATTGCCAGATCTCCGAGCTGCTGTTTTAGTTTTTCTTCAAAATCTGCTGCATGTTCTTTTCGAATTCTGGACAGCTCTTCTGCTTTATCTATAAGAAGATTTTTTAATTCATCTTTTTCTTTTTGTAATTTTGCGATTTTTTCTTCTATATTTTCAAGATGGTCTTTCTTATCATATAATTCAGCCAGATACTGGTTTATTTCTTCTATACTGCTCCCATATTTACGCAGCAGGCTGTTGATAAGATCCATTCTTTCTGTAATTGCTGTAAGCTCTTTTTCATCATAATCAAATGAGTCATGATAAGACTGGATTTTAAAACTGAAGTCCTCAAGGTTAAAAAATATATCTGCAAATCTTTCCTGCAGCTGTTTAAGATTTTTATCAAATTCAGCTACAGATTCAAGTTCATTTTTTAATATTCCCAATTCTTCTACTATACCACCATCAGAATAGTCATCACCTGTAAGAGCAGAATTTATGCTGCCGGTAATTTTAAATATTTCTTCCGCATGAGAAAGTGTATTAAACCTCTCCTTCAGTATTTCATACTCACCTTCTTTTAACTGGGCCGATTCTATTTCTTCTATCTGAAAATTTATTAAATCAAGATCTCTTACACGTTTCGAATCATCCAGGTCCATATTTTCCAGCTCATCTTTAGTCTGCTGATAATCCTCAAACAGTGTTTTTATTTCAGCTTTTAACTCTCTTATTTTCTCTCCAATAAATTCATCCAGAATCATCAGGTGAAATTTCTGGTCCAAAAGCAGCTGATGTTCATGCTGCCCGTGTATATCCAGCAGATATCTGCTGATATTTTTAACCAGTCTGAGAGTTGCAAGCTGTCCATTAATTAAAGTTCTATTTCTGCCGTTTGCACGTATTTCTCGGGCTATCAAAACCCCATTTTCTTCTTTTTCAATACCTGCTTTATTAATTATCGTGTTTATAATATCCAGCTGTTCTGGCTGAAAAAAAGCAGAAATATATGCAGATTCTTTGCCAGTTCTTATTACATCTGTTGAAGCACGTGCACCTAACAGCATATCCAGAGCACCAATAATGATCGATTTACCCGCTCCGGTTTCTCCTGTTAAGACATTTAATCCATCTTTAAAATGGATATTACTTTTATTTATCAATGCAAAATTTTTAACCTGTAAATCACTGAGCATCTTTTATCCCCCAATCAAGATCATGCAAGGTTCATCTTTTCTTTTAAAATTGTATAAAAAGTTCTGTCCGGAAGCTTTATAATAGAAATTTCCCGGTCAGCAGCTTCTATATAAATTTTATCTCCACTCAACAATTCGGAATTATCATGACCGTCAGCAGTCCCGAAGATGCTGCCGCTGTCTCCTTCAATTTCGATACATATTTTTTCACTTCCGGAAATAACCATCGGCCGCATATGAAGATTATGGGGACATATCGGTGTTATAAGTATTGCCCGCACCTGTCTTGGATTTATTATCGGTCCACCTGCAGAAAGAGAATATGCAGTTGAACCGGTAGGAGTAGATATAATTAATCCATCTGATCTAAATCGGTTAACCAGTTCATCATTTATGTAAAGCTTTATCTTAACCATGCGGGAATCAGGACTTCTATTAACAACATAATCATTTAGAGCATAGTTTCTTTCAATTTTTTTACCATCTCTAAAATGCTCTGCTTTGATCATCATTCTGTGCTCAATTTTATATTCTTTTTTAGTCACCATCTGCAGTGCCTTTTCCAGTTCTTCTGTTTCTATGTCGGTTAAAAACCCAAGCTGGCCAATATTAATTCCCAGAAGTGGTACACCACTGCCGATAAAATGATGAGATGTATGAAGAAACGTTCCATCACCACCAAAAACAATAATATAATCTGCCTTTTCCCTGAGCTCTTTATAGGTAGCTGCTCTATTCTGCTCACCCAGAAAAGAAGCTGCTTCCTTTTCTATGTAAAATTCAATGTCTTTTTTTGTAAACCAGTCTACCGCTTCTTTGGCAACCGAAAAGGCCTCATTTTTTGCAAGGTTTAGAACCATTCCTGGTGTGGACATATTTTTACCTCCCAAGTTCTTTGTGGGCTTTAGAAACCACTTTTTCCACAGTTTTTTCCCACTCTTTATAATTAAAATCACTTCTATTATTTTTATAGTAATTTTCTTTGCCTTCAGCAGTATCATCGATATCTGCTTGAGTATTAAAAGTATCTCCTTTAAATTTTAGATGAATCAGATATTCAATATTGCTGCTTTCAGCTCCGGTTACTGGAGAATAATCGAGTCCTTTAAGTTCAAAACCTTCTTCTCTAAAGAATTTACTTAAAGAACTTATAACATCTCGGTGAATTTCCGGATCTTTAACAAGACCCTTTTTACCCACTCTCTCCCTGCCAGCTTCAAATTGAGGTTTTATTAGAGCTATAAAATCACCCGATCTCTGCAGAAATTTTTTTACACCAGGTACTATAAGCCGCAGTGAAATAAAAGAAACATCTGTTACAATTAAAGGCACCTTTATGGGAAGCTGATCAGGCTCTAAATATCTAAAATTGCACCTTTCGTAAACTTCAACCCGCTGATCATTTCTGAGCTTCCAGGCAAGCTGTCCATAACCCACATCCACTGCATAAACTTTTCTGGCACCATTCTGAAGAAGACAGTCGGTAAATCCACCTGTAGAAGCACCTATATCCAGCACTTCTTTTCCTGATGGATCAACTGCAAAAACTTTCAGAGCTTTTGCCAGCTTATAACCACCCCGGCTGACATAAGGATTTCTGTCACCTTTCACTTCAATATCTGCATCCTTTTTGATCTGTGTCCCAGCTTTATCTACTAATTCGCCATCAACATAGACAATACCTGCCATAATTGCACGTTTTGCTCTGCTGCGGCTGGAAAATAGGCCTTTTTCTGCTAAAATTACGTCTAATCTTTCTTTTTCGGCCATATTTCAGAAACCTCCTGAGCAGATTCTACAGCTTTTAAACAGTGTTTAACTATACCGCGTGCATCTATCTCGTAAATACTGCGCATCTCTTCCATAGAACCGTGAGGAACAAATTCATCGGGGATACCAATTCTATATACCTTAGATGGATCCAAATTATTCTGTTCAGCAAATTCCAGTACAGCTGAACCAAAACCGCCACTTAAAACCTGTTCTTCAGCAGTAATTATTTTATCGTATTTGTCAAACAGGGCAGTAAGCATTTCCTTATCAAGTGGTTTTACAAATCTGGCATCAACCAGAGCAGGAGAATATCCATTTTTTTTCATTACTTCTGCAGCTTTTTGGGCCGGATATACACATGATCCTACTGCCAGAATTGCAAAATCCTCTCCTTCAATAAGTTTTTCGGCTTTTCCGATCCCTATTTTTTCCAGTTCTTTTTCTTCATCTGAACCATATACTTCACCCCGGGGATATCTCAGCACAGCAGGCCCCGTGTGATTTACTGCTGTATAAAGCATATCCTGCAGCTGGGCACCATCTCTTGGTGCCATTACAACTATATTGGGAATTGGTCGCAAAAAAGAAAAATCAAATAAACCCTGATGTGTTTCTCCATCATGTCCAACTATTCCCGCCCTGTCAACCGCAATAGTCAGCGGCAGGTTCTGAAGGCAGACATCGTGAATGACCTGATCATAAGCTCTCTGCAGAAATGTAGAATAAATTGCACAGACAGGATTCATACCACCTCTGGCCAGTCCTGCAGTTAAAGTAACTGCATGCTGTTCTGCAATTCCTACATCAAAATATCTGTCGGGATATTTATCTGCAAATTCTTTTAAACCTGTACCTGAAGGCATAGCTGCTGTGATGCCGACAATCCCCTCATCCATTTCCGCAAGTTTCTGCATAGTTCTGCCAAAAACCTTACTATAACTAAGTTTTTCTTTTTCAGTACTACTATTATTAGTTTTTTTCTTAGAAGGGCTTACTCCATGATACTGGGATGGATTATTTTCTGCCGGCTGAAACCCTTTTCCTTTTCTGGTGAGGACGTGCAGGAGCACAGGTTTTTTTATCTGTTCTGCTTTTTTGAAATGATCTGTTAGTTCTTTAATATTATGTCCATCAATTGGACCAATATATTTAAATCCTAATTCTTCAAACAGTACTCCAGAAATCATTAGATATTTTAAACCATTTTTGATTCTTTCTGCTGTTTGAGAAAGTCTGCTGCCAAATTTAGGAATGCGCTTAAGTATATATTCCATATCTTCTTTTAAACGGTTAACTGCCGGATCAGAAGTTATAGTAGAAAGGTAGTGAGAAAGAGCTCCAACATTATTTGCAATAGACATTTTATTGTCATTTAAAATAACGTTAAAATCTGTCCCCAGGTCACCGGCATGATTCATCGCTTCAAAGGCCATTCCGGCTGTCATTGCACCATCACCAATCACCGCATAGATATCTCCTTTTTCTCCCCGCCTGTCCCGTGCAAGTGCCAGTCCAAGTGCTGAAGATATTGAAGTGCTGCTGTGACCTACATCTATAATATCATGTTCATTTTCTTCAAATTTGGGATAACCGCTTAAACCATTTTTCTGTCTGAGTGTATTAAAATCGTCTTTTCTACCGGTTAAAATCTTGTGTGTATATGCCTGATGCCCTACATCCCAGACTATTTTATCAGTCGGACTGTTGAGATAATAGTGTAGTGCAATTGTAAGTTCTACAGTGCCCAGATTTGATGCAAGATGCCCTCCTGTTTCGGAAAGTGATTCCATAAGAAAAGCTCTAATCTCATCTGCTGTAAGTTCGAGTTGAGAATAGTTTAATTTTTTAATATCTTCCGGTCCATTTATCTGTGATAAAAACTTATACATAAATTCACCCCTAAATATCTATTTAAAAAGACTTCGCAGATAATCTGCAGCTAAACCAAAAAAAGCTAATATTTTACCTGTAAAAAAAATAATTTCACTGGAATTATTCATTCCATAACGTTTAAAGAAGGCCTTCCCACCAACTGTAAGAGAAGATGTAAGGCCTATAATAATAAGACTGGTAATTACATTAGGAAATCCATAAATATTTACAATTCTAATGACTATTACTGCTCCAATTGCTCCACTGATGGTACCACATATATCTCCAACTATGTCACACATCAGACTGGCAACTTTATCACCATGTTTAACCAGAAAAAGTCCAGATCTTGCTCCAAATATTTTTTTGGCAGCTTTAGCATTAAATGGTTCAGGTCTGGCAACTGTTGCTGCCACGCCGACCATATCTGAAATAATACCGATTATTATAATAAGCAGCAGTATTATTACTGCTGCCGGCAAAGAAACAAACTGTACCTGTGTTTGAGAACTAAAGGTAACCAATACCGCAATAAAAAAAGTAATAATAGCAATAATAATACTGCTGCGCAAATTATCCAAACTTTATCCACCTCATTATGTTTAAATCATTTCTTAATCTAAATTTATATTATATTATTTTTTTTAATACTGCATATCTAACTCAATATTAATTTAGATTTCTACATTAATTATATTATTGATGTGTCCACAAAAAGGTTATTTGTGGAAGAACCATTATTTAGAAATTCAACACTCTTCTCCAACACTTTTCTGCTCTGTATATCATATCAATATACTATAATTATATATCATAATATCATATTACAAAATTAAAAAAACAAAAATTTGTAAGTGGTGATACAGCAAATAAATGCTGTGGCTTAGGTCCAGTAGGTTTTCCCCCGGAATGCCCTTCTGTCACCAGAACAGGCGATTTCTCATTATATTCCGGCTATACGGTCACCCTTATTATAGAACTGGATTACCACTTAGACCACACTTTAATCCCTGCTGTATCCCGTACTAGCGGACAGTCTAGAAGTTTTCCTTGACAGTGTTTAAACTACTCCCTAGCTTCTTTTGCAGTAAAGGTTTCCAGCAGGTTCAACATATAATTTGGATCCTAAATTACATGTTTTGCTACTGTCTCCAGAACCACTCAAAGCAGGCTACACTATCTGAACCTTGCGGCCAGATAGGTTCACCTGGATCTGTTCCTGTATAGAACAAACTCCAGGCCTCCACGGGTAAGGGGTCAACGCCCACATGCCATTGTGGATCGCCCCAAGCCCTTAACTCCCTGCAGCAGCCCCCAACTGGGCGTCAGCAGCCGCTGCAAAGAACTTCATCGATATGCCCTTGACGGATTTTTAGGCCCGCCTTCAGGAATAGTACACTGACTAGAATACTGCACCACTTACATTTTGTTTATTATAACATAATAATTTATGCTGTTCAATTAGCTCTGTCTGTAGAGAACAAATTGGACAAGTTCTTTCAAACTTCCGGCATCATCTCCAAAAATATCCAGTGATTTTTCAGCTGCAGCTGCAGATTTTTCAGCTGCTTTTTTGGCTCCTTCAACCCCGAGCAGTCTGGGATAGGTAGATTTATTTAATTTATCATCACTACCGACAGCTTTACCGAGTTTTTCTTCATCCCCTATTACATCCAGGAGATCATCGACTATCTGAAAAGTAACACCAAGATTTTCGGAATAATCGGTTAAAGCTTTCAGTTCTTCTTTATCAGCATCACTGCAGTATGCTCCTGTAAGAACAGAAGCCTTTATAAGTGCACC
>JBNJGL010000017.1:0-40622 GCA_051747745.1 Bacillota bacterium
TTTAGAACTGCAGGCTGAACCGGTAGAAAGAAAAACACCTTCAGCTTCAAGAGCATGCAGCAGAGTCTCACCTCTGATACCCGGTACAGAAAAGTTTAAAATATGTGGTGCTCCCTGTTCCGGCGAATTTATAACTACATCTTCCATTT
Source organism: Bacillota bacterium (assembly GCA_051747745.1). Classification (GTDB taxonomy): domain Bacteria; phylum Bacillota; class Halanaerobiia; order Halanaerobiales; family Halanaerobiaceae; genus QPJE01. The sequence continues at coordinate 150 of JBNJGL010000017.1, forward strand.
CACTTAAACTTTCATAAAGATGATTTCTTTTTTTATTTAGATCAGTATCTATATTATTATTCTTGCTTAAAACAGGGAGCTTTTTTACAGCAGGTATTAGACCTGCAATACCGGGAGTGTTTTCAGTACCCGGGCGAAGATTATTTTCTTGACCTCCACCCCAAAAAAGCGGCTTTAATTTAATATTTTCTCTTACATATAATGCACCAATGCCCTTAGGAGCATGAAATTTATGTCCACTAATGCTGTATAAATCTACTTTTGAATTTTTTAGATCTGTAAAAACCTTCCCAAATCCCTGAATCCCATCAACATGGAAAAAACAGAGGGGATTGATATTTTTAATTATCTGTCCGATTTTTTCAATATTTTGTATAGAACCAAGTTCATTGTTAACCTGCATGATGCTTACAAGAACAGTTTCAGCATCAAGTGAATCTTTAAGCTGCTCAATATCGATATATCCGTTTTGATCTGCTTTAATCCAGACAACCTCCCATCCCTGTTTCTCCAGTTCGGAAAATATATTTCTCACCGATGGATGTTCTATTTCACTGGTTATAATTCTGCTGCCCCGGCTGCTGTAGTTTTCTGTAATTCCCTGTACTGCCAGATTATTGCTTTCTGTGCCGCCAGAAGTAAATATTATTTCCTTTTTATTTACATGGAGGTAATTAGACAGCTCTTTTCTGGCTTTTTCAACAATTTTTTCTGCCTTAAGGCCAAGTCGGTGAACAGAAGATGGGTTGCCGTAATTTTCAGTCAGCACTGAAGTAACTGCCTCCACTACATCATTATCAGCTGCTGTTGTAGCCGAATTATCAAGATAAACTTTTCTCAACATTTTTTACACCTCTATATATAATAGGTTGATGTGTCCACTTTGTGGGAGAACCATAGATTTAAATTAAAATAATTTGGATTCTTTTGTATACACTCCATATTATAGCACAGAAAATTATTCTATAAAATTTTTCTTTTTGCAGTCCTAAAATTAATTTTGTAGAAAACTCCTGCTATTTTAATTTTTAATATCACAAAAATGTGTTATAATATATTTTAAAGATTGTTTTTTAAGAGAATTTTTTTATTTTACGGTTTGTTTTAGTTTTGAAGGAGGAAAAAAATTGCATTTAATAGATACACATGCTCACCTGGATTCTGAAGATTTTGATGGAGACAGGGAACAGATTTTAAAAAGAGCTGCAGAAAAAGGAGTATATAAAATAGTTAATATTGGGGCAGATCTTAAATCAAGCAGAAAATCTGTGGAACTTGCCGAAAAATATGACAGTATATATGCCGCTGTAGGTGTACATCCACATGAAGCAGATACAGCATCTGATGAAGTTTTAAATGAGATTGCTGAATTGACCAAAAACAAAAAAGTGGCAGCTTTTGGAGAAATCGGTCTTGATTTTTACTATGATAACTCACCGAGAGATATTCAAAAAGATGTTTTTTTAAAACAGCTGCTGCTGGCTAAAGATTTAAATTTGCCGGTAGTAATACATTCTCGCTCTGCAGAAGAAGAAACTCTCGAGATTCTGGATAAAGCATCACCTTTTCCTGAAGGAGTTATTTTTCACTGTTATGCATATGATGAAAGTTATGTAGATAAATTGATTGAGCGGGATTTTTATATTGCATTTGGGGGACTTTTAACTTTTCGGAATACTGATCCAATCAGAGAAGCATTTAAAAAAGTACCTTTAAATAGAGTTTTATTTGAAACAGATTCTCCTTATCTGACTCCTGCACCGTTCAGAGGTAAAAGAAATGAACCTGCTTATGTAGAATATGTACTTAAAAAGGCAGCAGTAATAAGGCGAATCAGAGAAGGAGAACTGGCAGATATAACTACTGAAAATGCCGAAAGGATATATAATATTTAAATTATCGGGGAGTGGTCAATTTGAAGGTAGGGGTAATTGGTCTCGGTGATATAGCTCAAAAAGCATATCTTCCAATAATAACTTCTATGACAGATGTAGATCCTGTGTTTTGTACAAGAACAAGAAGTGTGCTGCATAAATTGAGTGACAAATACCATGTTGAGAGAAAAGTTGAATCTGTTGATGAACTTCTCAAGCTTGATATTGAAGCTGCATTTGTTCATACAGCCACAGAAGCACATTATAAAATCACAAAAAAACTGCTAAATAGTGGGATTCATACTTATGTAGATAAACCGGCTGCGTATTCTTATAAAGAAGTTGAAGAAATGGTAGAACTTGCCCGAAAAAAGGATCTTGTTTTTATGACAGGCTTTAACCGCCGCTATGTCCCTACTTATAAGGAATTAAGTGATATAAAAGGCCCTAAGATAATTATTATGGAAAAAAACAGAGAATTTTTGCCTGATTCTCCCAGAACAATGATTTTTGATGATTTTATCCATGTTGTTGATACACTGAGATATATGCTGGATAAGGAAGTAGAAGAGATTGATGTAGATACTGTTTTAAGGGGAAATAATCTCATTCGTTTAATTTTAATTTTAAAGAGTGGGGAAAACACCGCGGTTGGAATTATGAATAGAGATAATGCTGTTACAGAGGAAGAACTGGAAATTATAGGTCCAGGAAGAAAGAAAAAGGTTAAAAATATAACCGAGATTACTGATTTTAAAAATAATGGAGAGCATATTAAGAATGTATCTGGCTGGAATAGGATGGAATATAATAGAGGGTTTGTAGATCTGGTTAAAAAGTTTCTGCAGATGGTAGAAGAAGGTTCAGTAGAAGAAGAGAATCTTGAAGCTGATTTAAAGACACATAAGATATGTGAGGATATTTTAAAATCTGTAAATCTTTCCGGGTGAATAAAAGTTTAAATGAAGTTTTTAGATGTTTTAGACAGATAAATTATAGTACAGGCAATTTGAAAATTATCAGTTTCTGGATGTTTTTAATATAAAATTAATGCTAGTGTGGACAGAAAGAAGCTTAGGAGGAACAATATGGTTGTTAAAACAGAGGTAGAGATAGGTATACAAAAAAATGAAAAAGGTGAAATTGTAATCGGTCAATTTAAGGCTTCAGAACTTGCCGAAAAATATGGAACACCACTTTTAGTTTATAATGAACAGGTGCTCAGAGAAATTATGCAGCAGTATGTTGATGGATTTAAAAAATATTATCCACAGGGTAGGGCTGTTTATGCAGGCAAGGCATTTCTGTCCCGTACTATATGCAGAATAGCAGATGAAGAGGGACTTGGTCTTGATGTAGTTTCAGGTGGAGAGATATACACTGCACTTAAAGCTGGTTTTCCAGCAGAAAAAATGATTTTTCACGGTAATAATAAACTGCCTCAGGAGCTGGAAATGGGTGTTAAAGCAGGTCTTGGTCTTTTTGTTATCGACAATGAAGAAGAAATTTATGAACTGCGGAGAAAAGCAGAAGAAATAGGGAAAAAAGTTGATGCTTTAATTAGAATTGCACCTGGGATAGATGTTGATACACATAAATATATAAAAACAGGTAGTGAAGACAGCAAATTTGGGATCAGTCTAAAAGCTGACAGGATATTTGATATTCTGGAGAAGATGGCTGATGATGAATTTGTTAATATCAGAGGTTTCCATGCTCATATTGGTTCTCAAATTAAAAATGGAGACAGCTACAGTGAGCTCATTAGAAAAGTATTTTTGTTTTTTGATAAAATAAGAGATAAACTTGGTCTGGTTTATGAAGTGCTTGATTTAGGTGGTGGAGTTGGAATAGATACAATGGGAAATTTAAATGTGTCGATTCCTGATCTAATTTCAGAACTTGCAGATATAGTTAAAGAAGAAGCTAAAAAGTTTGATTATCCTCTTCCTGAAATAATTATGGAGCCGGGCAGATCAATTGCTGGTCCAGCTGGAATTACTCTTTACAGAGCTGGTTACAGCAAGGAAACCCCCAGTGGAAAAAAATATATCTCAGTGGACGGAGGAATGACTGACAATATTAGGCCGGCATTGTATGAAGCAAATTATGAGGCTCATGTTGATGGGAAACCGGACAGTGAAGAAAAAGAGACTATTACAATTGCGGGAAAATGCTGTGAAAGTGGAGATATTATGATAGAAGATGCCAGAATTCACCCTGTAAAGAGCGGTGATATAGTGGCAGTACCTGCAACCGGGGCTTATACTTATTCTATGTCCAGTAATTATAATGGTATACCCAGACCTGCTGTGGTTCTTATTGATAGAGATAATGACAATCTGATAATAAAGCGCGAGAGTTACTCTGACCTGATTAACAGAGATATTGTGCCAGAAAATTATTAAATTCGAGGGTGTTTTTATGCAGAAATTACTGCCTCCAAAGGTAAAAAAACAATATTATAATGCTGAATTCTGGATAAAAAAGATCTCTGATTCAGATACTGTACTTCTTAAAAATGATGATATTACAACTTTGAATTATGAAACATATAAGAAGATGAAATCATCCGGTAAAGGAGATCAATATCGGATTTTTAAAAAGCTGGCTGATAAATTAACTCTTCAGGAAGTGAAAGAAAAATTCGATCTTTTTTCTGCTGAAGAGAATTTTCCTGTCGGTGATTTTTTTGATAAACAGGGAACGATAATTACAGATGATGAAAAAGAAGAGATTATAGCTAATACTGATTTAGAACAGATATCGGCCGTTAATTTAAAATATGGTTTAACTGTAAGAAGGAGCTCTATTAGAGCATTCCCTACAGATATGATTTTTGCCCGCAGCCCAGAAAAAACTGATGTTGATTTGATGCAGCTTACTGCTGTTTCTCCAGCTGAACCGTTATTGATTCTACACGAAAGCCGTGATAAGAGGTGGCTTTATGTACAGACAAAAATATATTCAGGCTGGATAAAAAAAGAAAATACAGCTGCTGCTGATAATGCTGAAATTATTGAAGAATATTTAAAAAAACCTTATCTTGTTGTACTAGGAAGCCGTGTTAGAACAGAACCGGACCCTTTTGCAGACGATAATGAAGTAATAGAATTTCAGATGGGAGATAAAATCAGACTGGCCAGCCATGAAAAAGGAAAAACTCTTCAGGAAGGCAATCTCCATTCACAGGCAGATACGGGCAGTTATGCAGTACTACTCCCAAAAAGGGATAAAAACGGGAAATTAATCTTTCAAAAAGCACTTTTAGCTTACTCGGCAGATATAAAAGAATCATTTTTGCCGTATACAAGAGCCAATATTATTAGACAGGCTTTTAAAATGATGGGAGAACGCTATGGATGGGGAGGAATGTTTAACCGCAGGGATTGTTCCCGTTTTGTTTTGGATATTTACCGCAGTTTTGCTGTTGATCTTCCCCGGGACGCTGGTGTTCAGGAAGAATATGCGGCAGGTAGAAAGATTGTATTTAATGGAAGTATTGAAGAAAGAAAAGAAATATTACAGCTTATTCAGCCAGGTGATGTAATATATATGCCGGGTCATGTTGTAATATATTTAGGAGAAGATAAAGGCAGACATTTTATTATTCACGCCGGTGCCGGTTATGCTGTTAAGACAGCAGAAGGAGAATATCAGGATATGTCGGCTCATTCGGTATTTATCTGTGATTTAGAACAGGAAATGATGCAGAAGAAGGGGAAAAAATATTTGGAACATTTTACTTCTGCCAGAAAATTTTATTAATTTTAAGGAGGAAAAGTATGAAGATTAAAGATTTAAGAATGTTTCACCTCAGTATACCTTTAAAAAAGCCTTTTAAAACAGCTCTGAGAACGGTAGAATCTGCTGAAGATACTGTGATAATTATAGAAGGAGAAAAAGGTCTTTTAGGATTTGGAGAAGCACCTCCTACTGCAGTAATAACCGGTGATATAAATCCAGGTATTAGAGGTATAATTAAAGAAAAGGTTGCTCCCAGAATTATCGGAGAAGATATAGAAAACCTGGAAAAGCTGCTTCATATTGTTGATAAAGCTGCTGTAGGCAATTCAAGCGCAAAAGCTGCTGTAGATATGGCTCTATATGATCTTTTTGCCCGTAGATATAATATTCCTCTTTTTAGACTGCTGGGAGGAAACAGCAATCAAATAATGACTGATCTCACAATTAGTGTTAATGATGCAGATGAAATGGCAGAAGATGCAGTTAAAGCTGTTAATGAAGGATATAAAACTCTCAAAATGAAAGTTGGGAAGGGAAGGGATAAAGATCTTCAAAGAGTCAGGGCTGTGCGAGAGGCAGTTGGTCCGGATATTGCTATTAGGCTGGATGCCAATCAGGGCTGGGAGGCTAAAGAAGCAGCTGGACTTATAAAAGAGATGGAAGATTTGGGATTGAATTTAGAACTTGTAGAACAGCCGGTTCCAGCTGGAGATCTGGAAGGTTTAAAATATGTGACAGAAAATGTAATGACTAAAATAATGGCTGATGAAAGTTTATTTAGTCCTGCTAATGCTTTTTTACTTTTGAAAATGAAAGCATGTGATCTGCTGAATATTAAGCTTATGAAATCAGGTGGAATTTATAATGCAGATCAGATTAATTCTATTGCTGAAGCCTGGGGAGTAGAATGTATGGTGGGCAGTATGCTGGAAAGCAAGATTTCTGTTACAGCGGCAGCTCATCTGGGTGCAGCACATAAGAATATTACTAGATTTGACCTTGATGCTCCCAGTCTGCTGGCAGAAGATCCTGTACAGGGAGGCATGAAAATTGATGGCCCTGTTATAACACTGCCGGAAAAACCTGGACTGGGTATAGATGAAGTAGCAGGTTTAAAAGAAGTTTAATCTGTAAAATCGGTGACTGTAATTTTGAACTGACTTACATAAAATATATGAAGAAGGAGTGATAGCAGATGAAATTTTTTATTGATACAGCTAATATCGATGAAATTGAAGAAATAAGAAAATGGGGTATTTTAAGAGGTGTTACTACTAATCCCAGTTTAATTGCAAAAGAGGGAAATGTAGAATTTGAAGATGTTATAAAACAGATTACTGATCTGGTGCCTGGCCCTATTAGTGCAGAAGTAGTTGGTCTGGAAACCGAGCAGATGGTCAGTGAAGCAAGAGAACTGGCTAAAATAGCTGACAATGTAGTTGTAAAAATTCCGATGACTGCAGAAGGACTGGCTGCTGTTAATATTTTATCTGATGAAGGTATAAAGACAAATGTTACTTTAGTATTTTCTGCAAATCAGGCACTGCTTGCTGCAGGTGCGGGGGCTACTTATGTTAGTCCATTTATTGGAAGACTTGACGATATAGGTCATGAAGGAATAGATATTGTGGAAGATATTGCGGATGTATTTTACACTTTTGGTATTGAAACAGAAATTATAGCGGCAAGTATCCGTCATCCTCAGCATGTTATTTCTGCTGCAAAAGCCGGTGCTGATATTGCTACAGTTCCATATAATGTGTTTAAGAAAATGCTTAAACATCCCAAGACAGATGAAGGAATAGAAAAATTTCTTGCTGACTGGGAAAGCCGCAGTTAATCTGATCCATACAATAAACCTGGCAGTTAGAGCTGTCGGGTTTTTCTTTGCCAGAATAGTTTAATTATGATAAAATTATCGGTGAAAGTTAATTATAGAATTATTAAAGGATGATTTATAGGAGATGAAAAAAAATATTGCCACACCCAGTGGGACAAAAAAGATTTTAAATGAATATGGAATTGATCTAAAAAAAGGTCTGGGACAGAATTTTTTAATCGATAGAAATATTGTAAATAAAATTATTGATGAATCCGAAATTGAAGGTGATGAATTTCTTATAGAAATCGGTCCGGGAATAGGTTCTCTTACAGAGGAACTGCTGGAAAGCCTGGATGATGGACTGCTGTTTGCTGTCGAAAAGGATAAGAGAATGGTTGAAGTGCTTGAAGACATTTTTGCAGATGCAGACAATCTTATTTTGATTACTGAAGATGCTTTAAACATTAACTGGACAGAGATGCTGAAAAAATATAATATAGATAACAGGAGAATAAAACTCGCCGCAAATCTTCCCTATTATGTTACTACACCGATTATTATGTCACTTCTTGAAAGTGAAGTGAATTTTGAGTCTATGATTTTTATGGTTCAGAGAGAAGTTGGAGAGAGGATATGTGCTGGCCCTGATGAGGGTAAAACATTTGGCTCTTTAAGTGTTGCAGTTCAGTTTTATATGGATGCGGAAATGATTCATAGAGTTCCCTCATCTGTATTTATTCCGCAGCCTGATGTAGAATCTGTTTTAGTTAAACTCAATCCACATAGAAATAATTTATATAGAAAAAAAGCTGTTAATAAAGATTTTTTCTTTCAAATTATGCATTCAATATTTCAACAGCGGAGAAAAACAATAAGAAATAGTTTGTCTAAGTCTTCCCTAATCGATATTGAACGTGATATAATTACTCAGGCTCTAAAAAATAATAATATTGATCTTAAAAAAAGGGGAGAAAAATTAACTATTTTAGAAATGATTGAGCTCAGTAATGAAATCTACCATTTGCTCGGAAACTGAAAGCAGGTGAAATAATGAAGTTCAACAGTCCTACTGATGGTCGCTTATCTCTTGATGAGACATATGAAAAAATAATTAATTTTATAAAATCCGACTCAGATTATGAGTATAAACTAATAGTTGGAACTGATTCTCAGCCGGGTTTTAATGAAGTAGTTTTTGTGACTGCAATTGTTATTTATCGAATTGGACGTGGTGGGCGTTATTTTTATCATAAAGATAATGTCAGGTTTAAATCCGGGATGAAGCAGAGAATTTTTTATGAAGTGTCACGCAGTCTTGAGGTGGCAAGTAAATTAACCCTGTTTTTATCCGAAGAAAATGAGTTGGAAGAAGATATAGACCTGGAAATTCATGTGGATGTTGGACATAATGGTCCGACAAACGAAATTATAAGAGAAGTTACCGGCATGGTAGTAGGAAGTGGTTTTGAAGCATATATAAAGCCAGATGCATATGCTGCATCTACTGTAGCCGATAAGTTTACCAGATAACCCCCTGTCGTTTTGCGAAAATTTATCTACTGTGATATAATTAAATATCAGATGAGGCTAATTTAAACATGAGGGGGAGTTTGATGTCGAAAAATGTTCTAGATGAGATAAAAAAAGAAGTCAATTCTTACGTTGGACATAGAGTGACTGTCAAGGCTCACCGCGGTAGAAGAAAATCCATAGAAAAAGAAGGAATTTTGGAAAAAACCCATAAAAACGTTTTTGTTGTAAGAATTAAGGATCATAATCAAGTAAGACGTTTATCATATAGTTATGCAGATCTTTTGACTGATAATGTTGTTGTAAAATCTAAAGAGGAGCATATTAAAATTGGGGTTTTGTGAGCAAAATGATAAAAATTTGCAGCCGTAAGGCTGCTGTTTTTATGTAAAACTTCATCTTTTTTTAAAAAATTGCTGAGCAAAGTAATATGTAGAAAAATTAATTCTTCTTAAATTACACTAAAATATATCGTTAATACAATATTTAAGAGGCAGGAAGGGGAGATCTAATTGTCAATTGATATGGCTGTGGGATTGTTTGGAGGTCTCGGTATATTCATTTATGGAATGAAGCAGATGAGTGAGGGACTGCAGAAAACCGCCGGAAAAAGACTGAGGCATTTTTTGGCAATACTGACCACCAAACCACTTATGGGGGTTACAGTTGGAACACTTGTTACAGCAATAATTCAGAGCAGTAGTGCAACAACAGTAATGGTAGTTGGTTTTGTTAATGCGGGATTAATGACTCTGGCTCAATCTATTGGTGTTATAATGGGGGCTAATATAGGTACAACAGTTACTGCTCAGCTTATAGCGTTTAAACTTGGAGATTATGCTTTTCACGCAATAGCAGTTGGATCATTTACATATCTATTTGCAAAAAGCAAAAAATTCCAGTATTTTGGACAGATTATGCTCGGATTTGGACTGCTGTTTTTAGGACTGGAAACTATGAGTGATACGATGTATCCTCTGCGCGATTCCCAATTTTTTATTAATATAATGGAGAGCTTCAGCGTATATCCGATTCTTGGAGTACTAACAGGAATTTTTGTCACGGTCATGGTGCAGAGCAGTAGTGCTTCATTTGGTATTCTGCTGGGGCTTGTTACTGTTGGTGCTGTTCATTATGATGCGGCTATACCAATTCTTCTCGGCAGCAATATAGGTACAACAGTTACTGCAATTCTTTCTGCAATAGGTGCAAATCTTACTGCAAAAAGAGCTGCAGCAGCCCACTTTACTTTTAACGTTTTGGGAGCAGGGATTATGATTGCTCTGCTTTATATCATTCCAGATTTTTCCGGAATGATAGAAAATCTGTTGAGAAATATAAGTGCTTTTTTCGGATATCTCAACCCTTCCGAGGAACGGCTGCTTGCAAATACCCATACATTTTTCAATGTACTTAATACACTTGTCTGGCTTCCCTTTACCGGTTTTATGGTTATGCTGGTAAAAAAAATGCTTCCTGGAGAAGATACAACATTAAAATATGGAACTACCTTTATAGATGATAGAATGCTGCAGACTCCTTCAGTGGCAATTGAACAGGTAAAAAAAGAAGTTATTTATATGCACAACATTGCTAAAGATATGGTGTGTGATGCAGTAGATGGATTTCTAAATAAGGATTTAGATAAAGTAGAAAAAATAAGGCGTCATGAAGATGTTGTCAATGAACTTGAAGAAGAGCTTTTGAAATTTATTCAAAAAGTTCCTCAGGGCCAGCTTTCTGATGTAGATATTCGTACACTTGATAAATTCTTTGCAATAATTGATGATATTGAAAGTATAGCTGATGATGCAAATGATATAGCAGACTTGATTGAACACAGACTGGATAATAAACTCAGCTTTACAGGTGCAGCTGAAGATACAATAAAGGAAGTACATGAAATAATCTGTGGGGTTTTAGATAAATCAATAAAACTGCTGGAAACAGAAGATTTTAATCTAGCCCGCGAAATACTGCAGGTAGAAAAGGAAATGGATAAACTGCAGCTTCAGTTTAGAGAAGAAAATATTGCCAGAATCAAAGGGTCAGCAAAAGAAGTTTGTGATCCCAATGCTGGTATAATACTGCTGGAAATACTGGATGATATGGAGCATGTAAGTGATCAGCTTGCAGATATTTCCCACAGTATTTTAGAAATTTATCAGGTAGATAAAGAACTGCTGACAGAAGATACAACAGAAAAAGTGATTTAAAAATTTAACATAAATTTAACATAAAATTTGGTTATTACTATTAAGACTCCTTTTTTAAGGGGTCTTTTTTTGTTATACTTGGTTTATAAAGATACCAATATAAATAAATATAAAAAAATGGATACTCCAAAAATGAACTGCAGATAAAAGAAAAGTAATTTAAGTTAAAACCGGGAATTGATTTAGATATTAATACAGTAATATTTTAAAACAAAATATTAGTTAGGGGGAAAGATAATGGAAAAGATTCTCGTTGTTGATGATGAAAAACATATAAGAGACCTTATTAAATTTAATTTAGATAAAGCTGGATATGAAGTATTAACAGCTGCCGATGGAAAAGAGGCTTTAAAAATTTTAAACAGCAATATTGATTTAATTGTTTTGGATTTGATGCTTCCAGAAATAGATGGGCTGGAAGTATGTAGAAGAATGCGTGCAGATAAAGAGGTAAAAAATATTCCCATAATTATGCTTACAGCAAAAGGGGAAGAAGTTGATAAAATACTTGGTCTTGAGATGGGGGCCGATGATTATATGACAAAACCATTTAGTCCTAGAGAGCTAACAGCACGCATTAAGGCTATCTTTAGAAGGTTAAGCCAGATGAATACATTAGATAAATTTGAAGAAGAAATTTTTGAAGAAGGAAATATTCAAATTGATACTGCAAGACATGAAGTTAGGGTAAGTGGAAAAAAAATAAGTCTTACTCCTAAAGAATTTGAACTACTCCGGTATTTGATTATAAATAAAGGAAGAGTTTTGAGCAGAGATCTGCTGCTGGAAAAAATTTGGGGATATGAATACGCTGGTGACACAAGAACAGTTGATGTTCATGTGAGGAGACTGCGGAAAAAAATTAAAAAAGATTATATAGAAACTGTCAGAGGGGTGGGATATAAATTTGTTAAACTGGAGTAAATACGGTATAAGAAACCGCTTATTTATTATTTTTATAGTCATACAGCTTTTAATAATTGGTCTATCGTTTTATTATTTTACAGATAATCATCGGGATTTTTATTTCAATCAGCTCAAAATTAGTCTAAAAAATTATGCTGACCTCATACTTGAAGAAAAAGGAGAAATTATGCTCGATACTCCTCCAAAAGAACTGGAAGAAATGGTTCTAAAATGGGGCAGTCATACAGGGGCTAGAATTACTATAGTAAATAAAGCAGGTAAGGTTCTGGCAGATTCGCGATATGATATATCTAAAATGGATAACCACAAAAATAGGCCGGAAATTTCTGCTGTTTTTTCGGGGGTAGAAACTGCTGAATCGATTAGAAAAAGTGATACATTAGAAGAAGAAATGCTCTATTTTTCTTTACCTATTACTAGTTCTGGTGAAACCGTCGGTGTTTTAAGACTTGCCAGAAGTTTAAGCTTTATAAGAGGTGTTTTAATAGAAGACATAAAAAGTTACCTTGTTTTCTTTTTTATTCTGGCAGTTTTAACAATATTATTAACCTGGCGGCTTACATTTACTTTAATTTATCCACTTGAGAAGATGACAGAGACGGCTGCAAATATAGCAGAAGGAGATTTTTCTCAGAGAATTCCTGCCAGAAGATACAGCAGCGAAATTGAAAAACTGGCGGAGATGTTTAATTTTATGACAGATAAGCTTGAACATAAGATTGATGAAATATCAATTGAAAAAAATAAAATGGAGACAATTTTGAGCAGTATGGTAGATGGTGTTATTGCAACCGACAGAAAACACAGGATAGTTTTGATAAATCCAAAAGCAAAAGATATTTTTAATATAAATAAAAATAATATTAAGGGAAAAGAATTGATCGCTTCGATTTTCAGCCATAGAATTGATATGTATTTAGAAGAGGCATTAAGAGAAAAAATAACTATAACAAGAGAAATAATTTATCAAAATCCTAATAAAGTTATTATGCAGGCAACTTTTTCTCCTATTTTTGAAGAAGACGGCAGCATTAGTGGAGGGATAATTGTATTTACAGATATTACAGAATTAAGAAAGCTGGAGACAGTTCGTAATGATTTTGTTGCCAATGTTTCTCATGAACTCAGAACACCCTTAACGTCAATTATTGGTTATGTAGATACCCTTTTAGATAATGATATTGATGATCCGAAAATTAGAGAGAAATTTCTAAAAATTGTTAAAACAGAAGCAGACAGACTATCGATTTTGATTAAAGATTTACTTAATTTATCAAAAATAGAGGGATCCACTCCTGATTTAAAAGCAGAAGATCTAAAAATGATTATAGAAAAGACCATAAATTTACTGGCAGACAAAGCAGAAAAGAAAGATATAGTAATAGAAAAAGATATTGAAGCAGATCTTCCGCCTGTATATATGGTTAAAGAACAGATAGAACAGGTTATGATTAATCTTGTAGATAATGCTGTTAAATATACAAAAAATAATGGCAAAATAAAAATTTCATCGTATCAAAAAGAGGATCGAGTTTATGTTGAGGTAGAAGACAGTGGTATAGGTATTCCTAAAGATGAACAGGATAGAGTCTTTGAAAGATTCTATCGGGTGGATAAGGCGAGATCGCGTTCTCTTGGTGGAACCGGGATTGGTCTTTCTATCGTAAAAAATATTATAAAACAGCACGGGAGTGAAATTAACCTTGAAAGTAGAGAAGGAAAAGGAAGTAAGTTTATATTTAATTTAAAAATTGCTAAATAAAACTATGTCGATATTTGTAGGTACCGGGTACAAAAAGTCTTTTTTGTACCCGGTACTTAGCTATTTTTAGTAATTAATGTCGATTATTGTCGTGCCAGTTATTATATTCCCTTTATTGACATATGTCCATAATTCTGATAATATTTAAATAAACTTAAATAATTGGGGAGATATTTTTAAATGAAGAACATCTTTTTTTTGGGAATTATAATGTTTATAATTGCTACTTTTATGGCTATGGTTGGTAAAGGTGGCGGTAATTTTTATTTACTGGCAATGATTTCAGCGGGAGTTTCAATGCAGCATGCAGCTACAACTTCTCAGTTGATTATGATGACAACTGCTGGGGTTTCGATGCTGGTTTTTAATAAAAGCAAAAGAATCGACTGGAAATTGGCTTTAATAATTGACCCAGCTACTGATATTATGGCTTTTGTAGGAGGTTATTTGGCGGGTGGTTTTGATGATTATATTCTTAAGCTGATTTTTGCCGGAATATTAATTGTTGTTTCTTTCTTTATGTTTTTACCGGTTAAAGAGAGAAAAATAAATTCGGAAAATAAATTTGGCTACTGGAAAAGAGAATTTAATGGTTATAATTATGTAGTTAACCTTTGGTTTGCAATCCCAATAGCAGCAGCAACTGGTTTTTTTGCTGGAGCGATTGGAATTTCGGGAGGATCATTTAAGGTACCATTAATGGTTTTGGCATGTGGAGTTCCAATTACAGTTGCAGTAGGTACATCATCTGCTATGGTTGCTGTAACAGCATTAACCGGTTTTTTAGGCCATAGTTTACATGGAAATATTAATTTAGGATTATCTATTCCACTGGCTTTAATTGCAGTAGTTGGAGGTATAGTTGGAAGTAGAACAGCAATTAATATAAATAGTAAGAATTTAAAGTTAGTATTTGCCCTTATAAATACTGCTGCAGCACTATTTATGATAGTTAATATTATAAGATGATTGGGAATAGTTTTTTCTAGAAAAATAAAGTATTATTTGAGATTTAAAAATGTTTGCAGAGTAATAAGACCGTAATACAGAGATAGATAATTAAAATATTGCATTATAAGAATATAATTTCAAACCGCCGTGGAGGCGGTTTTTTGTTTACACAGTGTTAACATAAGGGAAATAATGCTGTAACATCTGCATGTTAAATTATTATTAGAGCAAAATTAAAGAAAAAAATTATTAATCCTTAAGGGGGAAAATTATTAATGTCTAAAATTAATTCGTTTGTTGTTGTCATGGCTTTACTGCTGGTTGCTGTTATGTCTTTAAGTGTAATGGCTGAGGATAATCTTACAATACAGGGTTCTTCTACTGTACTTCCAATTGCACAGAAAGCTGCAGAAGTTTATATGGAAAACAATTCTGATGTAAACATCTCTGTTCGTGGTGGTGGATCTGGTAATGGAATCGCAGCAATGATTGATGGAGCTGTTGATATTGCAGATGCTTCTAGATTTATTAAAGAAAAAGAAGTTAATGCAGCTGTAGAAAATGGGATTTTTCCTGTACCACATAGAGTAGCTATGGATGGTATTGCTGTAGTAATTAATCCAGCAAATAGTGTAGAAGAATTAAGCCTCGAAGACTTAAAAGCTGTTTATACAGGTAAAGTTACAAACTGGAAAGAATTTGGCGGAGAAGATATGGAAATAGTTGTTGTATCAAGAGATTCAAGTTCTGGTACATTTGAAGTATTTAATGACATTGCACTGGGTGGAGAAAGATTATTCCAGGGTGCACTTTTACAGGCATCTAATGGTGCAGTAGGTGGTGTAGTTGCAGAAACTAAAGGCGCAATTGGTTATGTTGGTCTTGGTTACCTCTCAGATTCTCTAAAAGCTGTGAAAGTAAATGGAGTTTCTCCCTCTAATGCAACTGTAGCAAGTGGAGAGTTCCCAATTGCACGTCCACTATTTATGTTTACTGATGGATGGCCAGAAGGATTGACAGCTAAATTCATTAACTTTATTTTAAGCAAAGATGGACAAAAATTAGTAGAAGATCAAGGATTTGTACGAATCTATTAATAAAGACTTAATTTTAATGTGTTTAGTAAATATTTATATAGCTAATTAGATAGACAAAATATATTTGTAGCTACTATGATCTGGAAAAAGGGAGGGGCCCCTCCCTTTTTCTGGGTGTTTATTTATAAAAAATTTACACCTTAATGAAAGAGGTGAGGTTTGTGTTAAATTGGAAAACCAAAGAAAAAATCATTAAAAATATACTTTTGTTTTTTGCTTTTTCTTCTATTATATTTTTGACAGGTATTATAGTTGTGCTCTTTAATGAAGGAGCGCCAATATTTACTAAAGTTGGTATATTTAAATTCATGTTTACAGGTGACTGGTATCCAACTTATGATCCAGCAGGATTTGGTATTTATAATCTCCTAGCAGCTTCAATTGTTGTTACTATTGGTGCTATGGTATTTGCAGTTCCATTTGGAGTTGCATCAGCAGTATATATTTCTTATATACTACCAAAGAGATTTAAAAACATAGTAAAACCAACAATTGAGATGCTGGCAGGTATTCCATCTGTAATCTATGGGCTTTTTGGCATGAAAATTCTGGGACCTTATATAAGAGAACTATTTGGGCTGCCTACAGGTTTGAATGCTTTAACAGCAATGATTATGCTTGGTATTATGGCATTACCTACAATTGTTAGCCTGGCAGAAGATGCTATTACTGCTGTTCCTAAAAGTTTTAGAGATGCTTCTTTAGCACTTGGAGGAACAAGACTGGAAACAATGGTAAGAGTAATTTTGCCAACTGCTTCTTCTGGGATAGTGACAGCGATTATTCTTGGTATGGGAAGAGCAATTGGAGAAACAATGACAGTGCTGATGGTTGCAGGAGGAGCTTCGCTATTTCCTTCTAATATTCTTAAACCTGTTCGACCTATGACTTCAACAATAGCTGCAGAAATGGGTGAAGCTCCTGTGGGAAGTGATCACTATCAGGCACTTTTTGGAATAGCGATTATATTGTTTATAATAACTCTTATTTTTAATATTTTTGCTGATATTGCACAGCAGAGATTTAAAAAGAAGGTGAGTGGAGAATAATGGAAAGTAAATTAATTAAGAGAAAACTAACTGAAAAAGTTATTTTTAATATACTTGGTTTATTTTTGTGGGCATCTATTGCTATTCTGGGAATAATAATCTTTTTTATTTTCAAAAGAGGAATTGGTGTTATAAGCTGGGAATTTATAACTTCAATGCCCGCAAATGGAATGACAGAAGGTGGTATACTGCCGGCAATTATTGGATCTTTTTATCTTGTATCAGGAGCGATTTTATTTGCTGCTCCTTTAGGAGTTTTTGCTGCAATCTTTATGATAGAATATGCAAAAAAAGGAAGATTGATTCGGATTATTCGCATAGGTGTCAATAACCTTGCTGGAGTACCTTCAGTTGTTTTTGGTCTTTTTGGTCTGGCTGTGTTTGTAAAATATTTCAATTTTGGTGTTTCTATATTATCTGGTGCTTTAACACTGGCCATTGTTATTCTTCCAACTATTATTAGGGCTTCAGAAGAAGCTTTAATGGCAGTGCCGGATGAATACCGCGAATCATCTCTTGCACTGGGAGCAACAAAATGGCAGACAATCAAAAATGTTGTTTTACCTGCTGCAATTCCAGGTATTTTAACTGGATGTATTCTGGGAGTTGGTCGTGTGGCTGGAGAGACTGCACCAATAATTTTTACAGCAGCTACTTTTTTCTCAATGAGACTGCCTAATTCTGTTTTTTCTGAGGTAATGGCACTGCCCTATAATATATATGCACTTGTAACTACAGGAACTTTTCCAGCAAAACAGGTACCAATTGCATATGGTACAGCAGTTGTCTTATTAGTGTTGGTGTTATTGATTAATCTTGTCGCTATAATAATGAGAATAAGATACAGCAGAAATGTTGATAATTAATCTGGAAGGGGGATTCTAAATGAGTAAAAATAAAATGGAAGTTAAAAATTTAGATTTTTATTATGATGATTTTAAAGCTTTGAAAAATATAAATATACCGTTAGAAAAAAATAAGGTTACAGCACTGATTGGTCCTTCAGGGTGTGGTAAATCCACTTTTTTAAGAACTTTAAATAGAATGAATGATTTAATAGATGGAACAAAAGTTGAAGGTGATGTTCTTTTTGATGGAAAAAATATTTATTCCAGTGAGGTTGATGTAGTAGAATTAAGAAAAAAGGTTGGTATGGTATTTCAGCAGCCAAACCCTTTTCCAAAATCTATTTATGATAATGTTGCCTATGGGCCAAGAATTCACGGCATAAAAGATAATGCAAAATTAGATGAAATAGTAGAAAAAAGTTTGAGAGGTGCTGCTCTTTTTGAAGAAGTAAAAGATCGACTGAATGATTCAGCTCTTGGTATTTCTGGAGGCCAGCAGCAGCGTCTCTGTATAGCCAGAGCTTTAGCTGTAAAACCCGAAGTTTTACTAATGGATGAGCCAGCATCCGCTTTAGATCCGGTTGCTACTGCAAAAATAGAGGATTTAATAGCACAATTGAAGAATAATTATACTATAGTAATTGTTACACACAGTATGCAGCAGGCTGCTCGTGTATCTGATTTAACTGGATTTTTCCTTATGGGTGATTTAGTAGAATTTGATAATACTGATAAAATATTTGAGAATCCAGTTGATCAGAGAACTGAAGATTATATAACTGGTCGATTTGGATAATTTGAGATAACGTAATTTGAAAAGGGAGGGATTTTATATGAATGCCAGCAGAAGGGGATTTCATGATGAATTAAATTCTCTGCAGAATGATATGTTAAAAATGGGAAGTCTGGTTGAAGAAGCAATCAGAAAAAGCATAAAAGCTTTAAAAGATGGGGATTTGGAATTGGCGAATCAGGTTTGTCGAGATGATGATATAATAGATGATTATGAGGTTAGCCTGGAAGAAAAGTGTACAAGGCTGATAGCACTGCAGCAGCCTGTGGCTATTGATCTCAGAAAAATAATAGTTATTTCCAAACTTGCTACAGATCTTGAGAGAATTGGTGATCATACCTGTAATATTGCAGAAATGGTTATAAAAATTGGTGATGAAAAATTAATTAAACCTTTGATAGATATTCCTGAAATGACTGATCTGGTAATCAAAAGACTGAGAAAAAGTCTTGAAGCATTTATCGATATGGATATTGAAAAGGCAAAAAAGGTTGTAAAAGAAGATGAGGAAGTGGATATTCTTGACCAGCAGATAATCAGCGAATTAATAACAATAATGATTGATGATCCAAAAACCATAGAACAGGCAACATCACTGATGTTTATAAGCAGATTTTTAGAAAGAATAGGAGATCATTCAACAAATATATCTGAAAGAACAATATATATGAAAACAGGCCAGCGGTTATAATTCGCTGGTTTTTATTTTGCAATCTCAAATCTCCTGTGATAAAATAATTTTTTAGAATGAAAGAGAATTGAGGAGGCAGAAAAATGTTTAAAAGATTTGCAGGGTATTATAAGAACCACTGGAAATTATTTCTGCTGGATATTGTCGGGGCGTTTATTATGTCGGGACTGGATCTTGCATTTCCCATAATTATGAGGACCCTGATTGATCAGCATTTTCCTAATAAAA
Source organism: Bacillota bacterium (assembly GCA_051747745.1). Lineage (GTDB taxonomy): Bacteria > Bacillota > Halanaerobiia > Halanaerobiales > Halanaerobiaceae > QPJE01. Next base: position 19,685 of record JBNJGL010000017.1, read on the forward strand.
ATATAAATATGATTATGCGTATGGTTACTATATTATTTGTTCTCTATATACTGCGCTATGTCTTTCAATATATAGTTCACTACTGGGGTCATGTGGTAGGTATAAGAATGGAAGCAGATATGAGATCAGATCTTTTTTCACATCTGCAGAAGCTGTCGTTTAAATTTTATGATAACAATAAAGTTGGTTATCTTATGTCAAGGATAATTAATGATTTGAGCAATATATCTGAGCTGGCACATCACGGACCTGAAGATCTTTTTATTTCTCTTGTTCTTCTGCTGGGTTCTTTCTTTATACTGCTCAATATGCACTGGCAGCTGGCCCTGCTGACATTTATTCTTCTTCCTGTAATGTTCATCTTTTCTCTTAAACTGGGCGAAAAAATGTACAATTCTTTTAGAAATATAAAGGAAAAGATTGCAGAGGTTAACAGTATTATAGAAGACAGCTTAAGTGGGATTAGAGTTGTAAAATCATTTACCAATGAAGAATATGAATATGAAAAATTCTGTCAGGGAAATCACAGCCACCGTGAGTCCAGAGAATATGCTATGAAAAATATGGCACAATTTCATTCTGGAATGAACTTATTTACAAATTTTATTACATTAATTACTCTGGGAGCCGGGGGATATTTTATATATCAGGGTAATTTAACTACAGGAGAGATGGTAGCTTTTCTATTTTATGTTAATATGTTTATTAATCCAATTAGAAGGCTGGTTAATTTTAATGAACAGCTGCAGCGAGGTATGGCAGGTTTTTCGCGTTTTACAGAAATTCTTTCGGTTGAGCCTGAGATTAAGGATCTGCCTGGAGCTGTAGATTTGAAAAATATTGAGGGACTTATTGAATATGAAAATGTGACTTTTGGTTATGATAATCATTCCAGAGTATTTAATAATGTCAATATAAGTGTTGAACCGGGGAGAACAGTGGCTTTTGTTGGACCTTCAGGAGCAGGGAAATCAACTCTGTGTAAACTCCTACCTAGATTTTACGAAATTGATTCAGGTAATATCTCTATTGATGGTATAAATATAAAAAATATAAAATTAAGTTCTCTGCGCAGAAATATAGGTATAGTACAGCAGGATGTATTTCTTTTTAATGGGGCAGTTAGAGATAATATTGCATATGGAAGCTCAGATGTTTGTGATGAGGAAATTGTTGATGCAGCTAAAAAAGCGAATGCACATCAGTTTATTTTATCACTTAGTGAAGGTTATGATACCAATATAGGGGAAAGAGGTGTAAAGCTTTCCGGCGGACAGAAGCAGAGAATTTCTATTGCCAGATCATTTTTGAAAAACCCTCCCATATTGATTCTTGATGAAGCAACTTCGTCTCTTGATAACAGAAGTGAAAAAATTATTCAGGCATCACTGGAAAAATTAGCTGAGGGACGTACTACTCTAGTAATAGCACACCGCCTGTCTACTGTTATAAATGCAGATGAGATAATTGTGCTAACAGATGAAGGAATTATGGAACGGGGCACACACAATGAACTTATCAATAAAGATGGAGTTTATAAACAGCTCTATGAGGATCAGTTTTCTACCGAACTTTCCGGTTAAAATATGAGATATTTTATTCTGATAACAACAAATAATTGATTAATTTGAAATACTGAGAATCAGGAAAAACTGAACCGGACAGATGGCCTAAATGTCGATTTTCAAAAATTGCAAATGAATAATATTATTAAAAATAAAATCAGAATATTTGTTCCCCTGTGGCAGCAGACTGTCTTTAAGAGTCTGTTCGTAAAATAGGGGATTTTTTATTTAAAAAACCACTTCTTATACAAATTAATAATGGTTATATTTTACTATATATAATATTCTTTTTGACATGTTTGGGCAAATCTGGGATACTATATCATAGGATGTAATACTGAGAAAAAGGGGTGGATTTAATGAAAAAAAGAATTTATAGATCTCGAGATGATAGGATTATAGCGGGAATTTGTGGAGGGCTGGCCGACTATTTTAATATAGATGCAACTCTCATTAGGCTGGCCTTTGTGTTTATTTTTATATTTCAGGGTATTGGACTTATTGCATACCTGATCGCCTGGTTTATAATTCCGGAAAAGCCAGAGGAAAAAATACAACAAGAGCATTATTATCTTCCGGCAGAAAAAAAGTTTGAAAACAATGAAAAAGGGGCTGATAATTTCCAGTCTGCTAACTATCAATCTGATGATATCCAGGAGGGTGACAGGCAGACTGAAAATGATAACGATGAATACTATCAAACTGAAAACCGCCAAAATGATGATTCTCATATAGAAAAAAATAATATATCAGGTGAAAGAAATAAAACATTAGGAATAATTTTAATTATACTGGGGAGCATTTTTTTAATTGATATTTGGATTCCAGAATTTTACTGGCAGAAATACTGGCCGGTTTTTCTGATTGCCGCTGGATTATTAATTTTATACAAGGGAGTAAAAAATAATGACAGCAGATAATAAAAAAAGATTACTAACAGGAATAATATTGATTGCTTTAGGCGCAGTATTTTTAGGTGAAAGTATGGGCAAATACAGTTTTGATCTCATCTGGTTTATGAGAAATTTCTGGCCTGTACTGCTGATTACCGCTGGTTTACATATGATACTGTTAAATTCAAAGCTGTGGTGGATTATTCCTGTTTTGATAATTTTAGCAGCCATATATTTAATATATTTTCTTCATCAATATAATGGTAATGCTTTCTGGCCGGAAAGATTTTTTAGATTTTATCATTTTAGATTTAGATAATGATCTCTTATTTTAAACGCCTGCTGATTATTGGACCAGCTATTATCAGCAAGATAATTTTAAGAAGATCTCCTGGCAGAAATGGTAGAACAGTTAAATTTAAAGCTGAAATAATATCTGTTCCGGTGGAAAAGATAAAATAACTGCAGCCAATTAAATAAATTGTGGCAGCTGCAGTAAGATATATAAAAAAGTCTTTTATCTTATTATTTGTATAAAAACCAGCTATCCAGGCAGCAGCTACAAAGGCAACCAGGAAACCACCTGTAGGGCCAACCAGTATACCCAGCCCACCAGTTCCACCTGCAAATACAGGTAAACCTGCCATTCCAATTAGTAAATATATAACCTGACTTAAAGAACCATATTTTTTCCCGAGAATCCTGCCAGAAAAAAGCACAAAAAATGTCTGCAGAGTTATGGGAACAGGTGAGAACGGAAGTGGAATAATTATATATGCGCCTACTGTTGTTAATGCAGCCATAATGCCTGTTTTAACTATTTTTTTTGTATTCATTAAAGAGCCTCCATATTATTAATTTATATTGGGGAAATCACCAAACTGGGAACTATTTTATCATGTAACAGCAGGAATTTAAAGTGAATTAATGAATAAGTATATATAAGTAATACTAAGCTAAGAAATAAAATATATTGATTTAATTAAAACTGGAGGAAATTTTCTATATGAATGAAATAGTTTTAAAAGCCTATGCAAAAATTAATCTGGCACTTGATGTTAAAGGAATATACCCAGATGGTTACCACAGGGTTGAAATGATTATGCAGAGCATAGCGCTGCACGATAAAGTAAAACTCAAAAGGAAAAGTTCTGATATTTTAGTAATCTGTTCAGATCCGTGTATCCCACTTGGGAAAGGCAATTTAGCCTTTCAGGCAGCAGAAAGATTCTTTACAGAAAAAAAGGTCAGCGGAGGAGTGGAGATATATATTCAGAAGAACATACCGGTTGCAGCAGGGCTTGCTGGAGGAAGTACAGATGCAGCAGCAGTGTTAAAAGGTTTATATAAACTTTATAATTTGAAAGAAGATCATACAGAAATGAGAAAAATTCTTTCTTCAATTGGGATGGATGTTCCATTCTGCCTGGAAGGTGGAACTGTTTTCGCATTTGGAAGAGGAGATGAAATAGAATTTCTTCCTTCTATAAAAGAATATCCTCTTTTACTGGTTACACCGTCAGTACAGCTCAGTACAGCAGAGGTTTACAGGCTTTATGATAATTTAAAGCCGAATATAAAGATAGACATGGACAGTATATTAAATCATTTGAAAAATAATAGAAATATAGACTGGTCACTTGACTGGAAAAATGTACTCGAACCACCGGCAAAAAAAATTACAGAAGAAATAAAACAGGTTGAAAATATTATAAGAAATACTGACAATTTATTATATATGATGTCAGGAAGTGGACCAAGTGTATTTGCTGTCTATGATTCTCAGGAAAAAGCAGATAAAGCTGCAGCAGACTGGCCGCGCAAAGGTGATTTTGTTGTATCAACTAAGATGCTGGCCAGGTATTAAATATATGCAAATTATTTTGGTCAGAAAGGATGAAAATAATGTCAAATAATAAACCGGCCGATCGACAGGCTGTTATATCTTCAATTTTGATTGATAATCCAAATTTTTTGTATCCTCTAAGAGAGTTTGCTGATGTTTTTTCTGTTGCCAGATCAACTCTTAGTGAGGATATAGCAAAGCTTAAGCAGCTATTTAAAGAGAATGATCTGGGAGAAATCAAAACGGTAGCAGGGGCAAAAGGTGGTATAAAATATCTGCCGGTTTTATCTTTAAAAAAGGAAAAAGTTATATTAAAAAAGTTAGAAGAACTGTTAAGTGATTCCGAAAGAATACTGCCAGGGGGATTTATATATTTAAGTGATATTATATATTCTCCCAGAACTGCGTGGGATATTGCCAGAATATTTGCAACCTATTTCAAAGAAAAGAATCCGGATTATATAGTTACAATAGAAACAAAAGGTATTCCTCTTGCATTAATGGTGGCAAAAGCATTTTCTGTACCGCTTGTAACCATACGTAGAAATCACAAAGTAACAGAAGGTTCAGTTGTTTCTATCAATTATATTTCCGGTTCTTCAAATAAAATTCAGACAATGTCTCTGGCCCGCAGAGCTCTACCAGAAAACAGTAAAGTTTTAATTATTGATGATTTTATGAAGGCAGGTGGAACAGTAAAAGGTATTTTTGATCTTATGAAAGAATTTAAATCAGATGTAGTAGGAACAGGTGTTTTGGTTGAAACAGATTCTCCCCAGGGGAAGCTTGTAGATGAATATTTATCACTGTTTAAACTTTTGAAAGTAAATGAAGAAGAAAATAAAATTGAAATAAAACCTAACATGAACTTGACATAGCTTTTATACCTGTGCTATAATCTCTCTATAAATTACTGATGTTGAGGAGTGAATCAGATGGATAATGAAAAAAATATTACCATGAAAGAGGCGAAAAAAAGAACAGGTCTCAGCTCAAGGCAGATTAGATATTATGATGAACAAAATCTGATCTTTCCAGGAAGAACAAAAGGTAATCAGAGAATTTTCTCGGAAAATGATATTCAGAGAATGCTGAAAATAAAGAACTTAATTTCAGCCGGTTATACTATTGACCGCATTAGAGAAAAAATAAACCCACCATCTTTTAATGATTTAGATCTTAATAATCTGGATATTGAAGAAGATGATTTAAAAAATCGTTTTACTGAAGATGAGCTAGATTCTTTATTTCCTGTTTCCAATCGTACAGCTCTGATTAAAAAACTTTCCATCAGTAAAAATAAAAATAGGTCCCATGGGGAGGAATAAGAAAATGTCAAAATTAACACGAGAGCAAATTTTACACTTGGCAGACAAAGAAGGTGTCGAATTTATTAGGCTGCAGTTTGTTGATATCTTAGGAATTATTAAAAATGTTGCTATTACGATTGAGCAGCTGCCGGAAGCTTTGGATGGTAATATAATGTTTGATGGTTCTTCAATAGAAGGTTTTACCAGGATAAATGAATCTGATATGTATCTAAAGCCTGACTATGATACTTTTGCGATTTTCCCGTGGAGAACTAATGGAGGTACAACCGCCCGGATGATGTGTGATATATATACCCCGGAGGGGAAACCTTTTATAGGTTGTCCGCGAAGCACTCTTAAAAAAGTAATTGCTGAAGCTAAAGAAATGGGATTCGAAATGTTTTCTGGTCCTGAACCTGAGTTCTTTTTGTTTGAAAAGGATGAAAATGGAAATGCCACCACACGTACTCATGATAAAGGCGGATATTTTGATTTATCTCCTGTAGATATGGGAGGTAATGCGAGAAGGGATACTGTTCTTGCCTTAAAAGAAATGGGATTTGAAGTGGAAGCTGCCCACCACGAAGTTGCTCCAGGTCAGCATGAAATTGATTTTAAATATGCTCCTGCCCTGCGCACAGCAGATAATATCATTACATTTAAATTTGTCACCAAAATAATTGCTCTTCAGCATGGTCTTCACGCTACATTTATGCCAAAGCCAATCTATGGTGAAAGTGGATCGGGAATGCATGTACATCAGTCTTTATATAAAGATGGCAAAAATGCATTTTATGATCCTGAAGATGAGCTTCAGTTAAGTGAAGATGCATACTATTATATTGGAGGGCTTCTCAAGCATGCTAAGGCTACTAGTGCAATTTTGAATCCTGTTATTAACTCATATAAAAGACTGGTTCCAGGTTATGAGGCTCCCGTTTATATTTCCTGGTCAACACAGAATAGGAGTGCACTGGTTAGAATTCCATCTGCAAGAGAGAACGGTACAAGGCTGGAATTGAGGAATCCGGATCCCACCGCTAATCCTTATCTTGCACTGGCGGTTATGCTGAAATCGGGTCTTGATGGAATAAAGAACAAAATAGATCCAGGTTCTCAGACAACAGATAATATTTATGAAATGAATTTTCAGGAAAGAAGCAAAAGAGGAATAAGCAGTCTTCCGGGGAATATTATAGAAGCGGTTAATTACCTGAAGGAAGATGAATTGATCAAAGATACACTGGGAGAACACATCTTTAAGCATTTTGTTGAAGCTAAAAAAATTGAGTGGTCTGTTTACAAAAAACAGGTTCACGGCTGGGAGATTGAGCAGTATTTAACAACTTACTGATAACTATTATTATTGGAGTGATAATATGGATAATCAGGATAATATTCGCGAACATCTTAAAAATTTAAAATTAAATAGTATAGATACAAGATCACTTTCCTTTTTAGCATTATTTGTTGCTTTTACAGCAGTAGCAACATATCTTCATATTCCCGGTCCTAGCAGTTCCTATTTTAATCTGGGAGAGGTAGCTATTTACACTATAGCATTAACATTTGGTGCAAAAGCAGGTGGTATTGCAGGTGCAGCCGGTTCTGCTTTAATGGATATTATTCTTGGTTATTCTATATGGGCACCATTTACATTTTTAATTAAAGGACTAGAAGGTTGGATAGTGGGAAAACTTGGACAGGGTTCGTCCCTGGAAAAAAAAGTTTTTGCCATCATTCTCGGTGGAAACATAATGATTTTAGGTTATGCTCTTGCCAAGGCCTTTTTGCTGAGCTGGGCTGTAGTTCTTCCCGAAATAGGTATAGATTTTGCACAGATGTTGATTGGTGGAGTGCTGTCTCTGCCGCTTTCCAGACATCTGGATAATTATTTTAAAAAGTAAAAAATTTACATTAAATTACAAAAGTTGCTTGACTTCACTATTTTATGCAGGTATAATATAAACAACAATTACCAAATAATTACAAAAGGTGGTGAAGTCAAATGGAAATTACTGATGTCAGGGTTTTTCCTGTGGATATTAGCGACAGCCTTATAAAGGCCTATGCTACAATAACTTTTGATGATTCTTTTGTTATAAGGGATATGAAGGTTATTGACGGGAAAAATGGGACTTTTCTTTCTATGCCGTCTCGAAGGAAAAGAAATGGTGATTTTCAGGATGTATGTTTCCCCATTTCTACTAAATTAAGAGATAGTATGGAAGATGCTGTACTTGATAAATTTTCTAATGAACTAGCAAATGCACAGTAAATATAATTTTTAAAGGCACTGCCTGACAGGTAGTGCTTTTTTTCTGCCCAGAATTATCTTTCATTTAATAAGGAAAGGATTTTTGAAGTTTTAACAATCTTGACAAAAGCATTTTTCTCTGTTATACTTCTAACGATTAAAGGGCTATGGTGGTATATTACTGTCATAATGTCTTTAATATTAGATTTGAGGGATAATAATAAATGGAACCATATGTGATGGCCAGTGACCTTTATAGATTTAAATTGGCTTTAATTTTAGGTCGCGGCAAAAGATTAAAAAGAGTTATGCGAAAATATCCAACCGAAAAAAAATTTAAGAATGCTTTAAGATCAGATCTTGTTGAGCTGATAGGTGCTCAAAATAAGCCGAACCTGATTGAACAGCTTTTTTCACTGGACAGTGTCTATGATGAAATGGTTACTTTTCAGCCGAGCCCTTTCTGGAGCAAAAAACCTGATGCAGAAGTGGTAATGGCGGTTGATACTGAATATTATAAAAGCAAGCTGGATATGATTCAATTTATAATTATGGAAAAAAATTCGATAAGAAGTTCTGGTATTATTTTTACAAATGAAAAACTAGCTCCGTCAGTAAGCCCGGAAAAAGGTATTGAAATTCTAAGAGATATTATTAACGAAAATAAACCTGAAGTGATTGTAGGACATAATTTTAATTCTGATATATCAATACTTGAGACTGCAGCGGCAAGAAGAATACCGGAAATATATCATTATGATGATACAATGGATTTAATGTATTACAGCAATCTTGCTAATATAATTGGTGGAGCAGGGTTGAATCAGGCTGCTGAAAGAATGTTTTCCCATAAAGCACCTGATCTTAATACAGCTTATTCTGATATATCTATACTTGCCCGATATGGTATAAAAGATGCACTTTTTACTCTTTTGATAAGACAGTTTATTATGTATGGAGAATTTCAGAGTAAAGATTTTGATTTCAAAATAGATAATATTATTAAAGAAGAAAATAGATCTATATTAAATATAGATAAAATAAAACTTTCTCTTATAAATGAAGGGGGATTTTGATATGTCGGATCTTTTAACAATTATACTGGCTGCTGGTAAGGGAACAAGAATGCATTCAGATAGAATAAAAGTTCTGCATAAAGTTGCCGGAAAATCTATGCTTAAACATGTCATTTCAACTTTAGATAATCTGGAAACCGATATTATCTGTGTTGTAGGACATCAGAAAGATGAAGTTAAAGATGAGATAAATGACAGCAGAATTAAATTTGCTGTACAGAGTGAACAGCTTGGAACAGGTCATGCTGTTAAACAGGCAGAAGAGTCTATTAGAAAACATTCTGGTCCGGTGCTTGTTCTTTATGGAGATACTCCACTTCTAAGAACAGAAACTGTACAGAGATTTATAGAAAAGCATAAAAAGAATGCTTCTAATTTAACTATTATGACTGCTGAACTGGATGATCCAACTGGATATGGAAGAATTGTAAAGAACAGTTCTAATTTGGTTGAATCTGTAATAGAGGAAGATGATGCCGATCTAAAAACAAAAGAAATTAAAGAAATTAATAGTGGGGTCTACTGTTTTGAAAGTGGTCTCTTATCTAATTTTTTAAAAAATATGAATAATAATAATGCACAGGGAGAATATTATTTAACAGATGCTGTTAAATATGCATCTAAAAAAAGAAAAAAAATTGAAACTTACATGATAAAAGATTCAGAAGAAATTTTGGGCATCAATACCAGATATCATCTGGCGAGTGCTGAAAAAATTCTGCGAAAGAGAACTATAGAAAAACATATGGATCAGGGGGTTACAATAATTGATCCAGAGAACACATACATAGATTCTGAGGTTAGAATTGAAAAAGATGTAATTATTTACCCGTTTACATACCTGGAAGGATTTACAAAAATAGGTCAGAATAGTATTATAGGGCCACATTCACGGCTGGTATCTGCAGAGATTGGAAAAAATGTTGAATTGCTGTCACATTCTATCATAATAGAAAGTTCGGTTGATGACAATACAAAGGTGGGTCCTTTTGCCTATTTAAGACCAGGCTGCAGAATTGGTTCTGGATGTAAAGTTGGGGATTTTGTTGAAATGAAAAAAGCAGTTGTAGGCAATGCTTCCAAAGTTCCACATCTTTCTTATGTTGGAGATGCTGAAATTGGAGAAAGATGTAATATTGGTGCAGGCACAATATTTGCAAATTATGATGGTAAAAATAAACATAAGACTAAAGTTAATGATGATGTATTTATTGGCAGCAATTCAGTTCTGGTTGCTCCTTTAAATATTGGATCAGGTGCGAAAACTGGCGCTGGATCTGTGGTAACAAAAGATGTAGAAGCTGAAACCACTGTAATTGGAGTGCCAGCCCATATATATAAAAAGAAAGAGGATTAATTTTAGGAGGTTTCAAAATGTCAACCTACAGTGAACAACTGAAGATCTTTGCAGGGAATTCTCATCCTCAGCTTGCTCAGGATCTCTGCGATTATCTGGGGACCGAACTTGTAAATAGTGATGTGACCAGATTTAAAGATGGTGAGATTGGGGTCAGAATACACGAAACAGTTAGGGGAGCAGATGTTTTTGTGGTTCAGCCCACCAGCCCACCAGTTAATGAAAATTTAATGGAACTTTTGGTGATAATTGATGCACTTCGGAGGGCGTCAGCTAGGAGGATCACGGCAGTAATGCCATATTATGGTTATGCACGTCAGGATAGAAAGGCAAGGCCGAGGGATCCAATCACAGCAAAACTTGTTGCTAATCTTCTTACTACAGCCGGTGCACGCAGAGTTTTATCAATTGATTTTCATGCTTCACAAATCCAGGGTTTTTTTGATATTCCAGTTGACCATCTATATGCAGCACCTATTATGAAAGATTATTTTAAAGAACATGATCTAACAGATACAATTGCAGTTGCTCCAGATGTTGGGGCGGTAAAAAGAGTCAGGTCTTTTGCAGAGGGATTAAATATACCAATGGCAATTATCGATAAACGGCGTCCAAAGCCAAATGTTGCTGAAGTTATGAATGTTATAGGAGAAGTTAAAGGGAAAAATGTTATTCTGTTGGATGATATTATAGATACCGCCGGTACAATAACAGCTGCGGCAGAAATTCTCAAGGAAAGAGGAGCAAATGAAGTTTATGCATGTGGAACACATGCCCTATTTTCTGGTCCAGCAATTTCTCGACTTAAGAATGCTCCTATTACTAAAATAATTGTGACAAATACAATAAAACCGAAAGAAGAGCATGGGCTTGATAATCTGGAAGTCCTTTCTGTTGCACCATTACTCGGGGAAGCTATAGATAGAATTTTTAAAGATTTATCAGTTAGTGTACTTTTTTAATAGATATATTGTTTTAAGACTTGCTCAGAGATATTATTGATGTTATAATAGAGTTTGTTCTGTTTATTTATTAGAAATCTTGCCAGCAGCAAATAAAGACTGGCTTAAAATTTAATTTATGCAAGGAGAGGATAGTCATGGAGAGACATTCTATTAAAGCAGATGTAAGAAGTGAAACTGGAAAAGGGGTTGCGCGTAAGATACGGAGAGAGGGCTTGATTCCTGGTGTTGTTTATGGACAGGGAAGAGAACCTAAATCTATTAAACTAGATCCAGGCAAAATCGAAAAACTCCTCCATAACAATGCTATCTTGGACTTAACCTTAGTTGGAGATGAATCAGATGAAGCAACGGTAATTATAAAAGATTATCAGAAAGATGTTATAAAAGGACATCTTCTCCATGTTGATTTTCAATTCATTTCCATGGATGAGAAGATCACAGTTTCTGTACCACTTAATTTAGAAGGTGTGGCCAAAGGAGTTCATGATGGTGGAGTATTACAGCAGCTGCTGCGTGAAGTTGAAATTTCCGCACTGCCTGCAGAAATACCTTCTGAAATCACACTTGATATTACTGAACTTGAGATGGCAAGTTCACTATCAGTAGCTGATCTGGAGGTTTCTGAAGGAGTAGAAATTGTAACAGATTCTGATGAAGTTATTGTAACAGTTGTTGCACCTACAGAAATAATTGAAGAAGAAGAGGAAGAGGAAGAAGAAGAATTCCTCGAGCCAGAAGTAATTGGTGAAGAAGATGAAGAAGACGAAGAAATGGAAGAAGAACCAGAAGAAGAATAAAACAATATGGACTTAAAGCGCGGTTCATAATGAGCTGCGCTTTACTAAAATATTCGGAGGTTTATTAAAATTGAAGGTAATAGCAGGTTTGGGTAATCCAGGAGAAGAATATTTTAATACCCGTCACAATATTGGTTTTCAAATTACCGCAGAACTTGCAAGGCGTCATGGAGTAAAAAAGAGCAGTTATAAATTTGATGGTCTGTATGGTGATTTTAGGCTGGGATCGGAAAAAGTGATTATTTTTCAGCCAATGAAATATATGAATAGAAGTGGACAGCCGATAATGAAGTTGATGAAATATTTCAACATAAAGAGTGAAGATTTACTGGTTGTACATGATGACCTTGATCTTGAACTGGGAAAAATAAGATTTAAAAAAAATGGCGGTACTGGTGGTCATAATGGAATAAAGTCTATTATACAGAGAATTGGGACTGATGAATTTAACAGGCTTAAAGTGGGAATAGGAAGACCTCCAGAAAAAATACCGGTACCTGATTATGTTTTGAGTAAATTTACCAGTGAGGATAAGGAATTTTTGGATGAAGTAATAGCGAGGTCAGTACTTGCAGTTGAATGTGTGGTCAAAGAAGATATAGATATAGCAATGAATAAATATAATAACTAGCAGGCCCGTACACGTTGATGTAGGGGCTATTTTTCCATTTCATTAAGGAGTTTAATATTATGCATTTTAGCAAATTATTGAAAAATAATAAAAAATTTGAACAGATAGTAAAAAAGGCAGGCAAACAAAATTTATCTGTCTCAGGATTATCAGGGAGTAGAATTTCTTTCTTTTTAGGAAATTTTTTACATAATATTAAAAAAGATGTCGTTTTATTAGTACCTGATAATTATTCACTGCAAATAATTCATGAAGATCTGCTGAGAATGGTGGATGAAAAGAAAATTCTTGTTTTTCCCGATGAGGAAATATTACCACATGAGCAGTTAATGCCGGATTTAACAACTTTAAGTGAGAGAAGTAAAGTTCTTACTGAACTGGTATTTCCTCATTTCCAAAATTCAAAAATAATTCTTGCTACAGCAGCATCAATTATGCGGAAACTGCCTCCAAAAGAAAAATTTAAGAAAAGAAGTATTTCAATAACAGCTGAAAAAGAAATTAATATACAGAAACTGCAGAAAAGATTGTTTGAACTGGGTTATAAACGTGAAGATATGGTAGAAGCACCGGGACAGTACAGTGTTCGCGGCGGCATTATAGATGTCTTTACATTACTAAATGAAAATGCATTTAGAATTGAACTTTTTGGTGATGAAGTTGACTCTATCCGAATAGTAGATCCATCTGCTCAGAGATCGATTGAAAAAGTTGACAGTCTTATTATACCTCCCTTTGCAAATATTATTATAGGGGAAGAAGAAATCAAAAGAGCAGTTCCTTTAGTCAAAGAAGATTATTCTACTGCTGTAAGCAATTTAGAAAAAAGCGGACTTAAAGAACAGGCTGAATATCTTCGAAATAAAAGTAAAGAAATGCTGGAAAATCTGCAGGAAAAACAGCGATTTCCAGGATGTGAGCAGTTTTTACCATATTATTATAAGTCATCATCAGATCTTTTTGACTATCTAAATGCCAGTATTCTTTTTGTTGTAAGGCCAAAAAAATTCAAAAAAACTGCAGAAAACTACTACAATGAAGTACTGGATAACCACAGCAGACTTGTTGAACAGGGAATTATCATGCCCAGCTATTTAAAAAACTTTATCGCTAACACAGATATAGAGGAAAAAATAAGATTAACCAGTCCGGTATTTGTGTTATCAGATTTTGATGATTCTAATTCGAGTATTAATTTTAAGACTCAATCGGTAGAAAATTTTCATTCACAATTAGAACTTTTTGCTGATAAAATAAAGGAATACAGGAAGAAGAAGTATAAAATTTTAATTACTTTAAATTCTGCTTCCAAAAAAAGAAGAATAAGCAAATTTTTGCAGAAAAAAGGTTTTAATATTTCAGATAATGAAGATGAATTTGATATTTTAGTTCTTCCTAATAGTTTTTCTGAAGGGTTTTTATTTAAAGATATAAAATTGGCCGTTTTTTCTGAAAAAGAGGTGCTCGGCAATAAACAGAAAAGAAAAAGAAAGATAGGAGATTTTGAAGACGGGGTAGAAATATCTGCTCTGGATGATTTGAAAAATGGTGATTATGTTGTACACGAAAATCATGGAATCGGAAAGTATTTAGGAGTTGAAACATTAAAGATACAGGGCCGTCATAAAGATTATCTTGTTATAAAATATGCTGGAGAAGATAAACTATATGTTCCAACTGATCAAATTCATCTTGTTCAGAAATATATTGGAGCAGATGGTGGATCACCTAAACTTTATAAACTTGGCAGCAGTGATTGGAAGAGAGTTAAGCAGAAGGTAGAAAACTCAGTAAAAGAAATGGCAATTGGGCTTTTAGAACTTTATGCAGAAAGAGAGACACTTGAAGGATATTCATTTTCTGAAGATACAGTATGGCAGCAGGAATTTGAAGAATCATTTCCCTATGAAGAAACTCCAGATCAAAAAGAGGCAATTGAAGATGTAAAAAGTGATATGGAATCTGATCGTCCTATGGATCGGCTTCTCTGTGGAGATGTAGGGTATGGGAAAACAGAGGTTGCAATAAGAGCAGCATTTAAAGCTGCACTGGACAGCAAGCAAACTGCAGTTCTTGTGCCAACAACAATACTTGCTCAGCAGCATTATAATACATTTGAAGAAAGAATTTCCGAATATCCTGTTAAAGTAGAGATGATCAGCAGGTTTAAGACTGCTGCAGAACAGCGAAAAGTTTTGAAAAAAGTAAGTAGAGGTGAAGTAGATATACTTATTGGTACCCACCGAATTCTTTCTAATGATGTAATATTTAATGATCTGGGACTTCTTGTTATTGATGAGGAACAGCGTTTTGGTGTTACTCATAAGGAAAAGCTTAAGGATTTGAAGAGGAATGTGGATGTTTTAACACTGACTGCTACTCCAATACCAAGAACACTGCATATGGCTCTTGTTGGTGTTAGAGATATGAGTTTAATTGAAACACCACCGGAAAATAGGTATCCGATTCGTACATTTATAAAAGAAAGTAATAGGGAACTGGTAGCGGAAGCTGTTAGAAGAGAGATGGCAAGATCTGGACAAATATATTTTGTTCATAACAGAGTAGAAGATATTGAAAAAGTAGCTGGAAAACTGCAGAAAACTGTTCCAGATTCAAAAATTGCTGTTGCTCACGGACAGATGAATGAAAAAAGATTAGAAAAAATTATGTACGACTTTTATCATCAGCAGTTTGACATTCTTGTATGTACAACTATAATTGAAACCGGTTTGGATATTCCAAATGTAAATACAATTATTATTAATCATGCTGATAAGATGGGATTATCACAGCTTTATCAGCTTAGAGGAAGGGTTGGAAGAACAGATAGAATAGCATATGCATATCTTTTATATGAGAAAGAAAGAATACTTCCGGAAATTGCAGAAAAGAGACTTCAGGCAGTAAAAGAATTTTCTACTCTGGGCTCTGGTTTTAAAATTGCAATGAGAGATTTGGAGATAAGAGGAGCAGGTAATCTGCTGGGCCCAGAACAGAGCGGACATATAGCTGCAGTTGGATTTTCTCTGTATACAAAACTACTTGAAGGTACAATAGAGGAGTTAAAAGGTCAGGAAAAGGATAGTAGAGCAGAAATGGAGATCGATTTAAATATTGATGCTTATATTCCTGATGATTATATTAAATTTGAAGCACGTAAAATTGAAATTTATAAAAAAATCCGCAGTATAAATTCAGAAAAAGAAGCGGTAGATGTAATAGATGAATTAATTGATCGGTTTGGAGAACCTGCAGTAGAAGTAATGAGGCTGATCAATATTGCACGAGTTAAAGTTATTGCACGGAGTATTAATTTAATACTCATAAAACAGGAAGGTGAAGCTGTCAGATGTAAATTTAGAGATATCGATTCTGTTGAAGGAAGACAGCTGGTTGAGTTTAGTAATTTATACAGGAAGAAAGTAAAAATTAAAGCGGCTAAAAATCCTCAGTTAATACTCAAAATTCCACCTGATAAAGATGTTGATAGGATTTTATTAAATATGCTGAAAGATTTTCAGAATATAGCTCTGGATCAGGAAAAGGGTGTAATTTATGACTAAAAAAAGTAGCCACAGCTTTATCAAAGGAGCAGCAATATTAACTGGAGCAGGTCTGCTGGCAAGGGTGATGGGATTTGTCTATAGAGTTATTTTGACGCGCATCATTGGAGCTGAGGGTATGGGTCTTTATCAGATGGCCTACCCTATTTATACTATTCTGCTTGTTGTTTCAAGATCGGGAATACCAATTGCACTTGCAAAATTGATCGCAGATAGAATAGCTTCAGATAAGAAAAAGGAAGCATATAAAATATTCATTGTGGCTAGAAGGATGAGTTTTGTAATTGGACTGTCTGTATCAGTTATTATGGCAGTTCTTGCCAGACCTCTAATTAATCTTCTTTCACTTGATCCGCGGTCCTATTATGCAGTTCTTGCTATTTCTCCAGCCATATTTGTGGTATCGATAATGGCTGCATATAGAGGTTTTTTTCAGGGAATGCAGGATATGGTTCCAACAGCTTTATCACAAATTTTGGAACAGTTTGTTAGAATGTTTACAATGATAACTTTAGTAGTATTTTTGGTCAAATATGGGCTAAACATTGCTGCAGCTGGAGCAAGTTTTGGTGCTGTTACTGGAGCAGCAGCTGGATTATTAGTTCTTATTTTTATATACCATAAAAGAAAAAAAGAAATATTTACATTCATAGATTCTGGCAGTAATAACCTAACAATAAATTCGATGAGTATTGTAAAAGAAATTTCTCAGCTGGGTATACCGATAACTCTTGGAGCACTTGTTTTACCACTAATGAATCTTGTTGACCTGATTTTTGTTCCAAATAGACTTCAAACTGCTGGATTTATGGTTGAAGAGGCAACAGAATTATATGGTATGCTTTCTGCTGTTGCTATGCCGCTGGTTAATTTTCCTACTATTATAACCGTTTCACTGTCGGCAAGTTTAGTTCCAGCAATTGCAGAGGCTTATTCTCTTCAAAAAAGCAAGCTGATTAGAAGACGTACACAAACGGCACTCAGGCTGGCTGTTTTGATCTCTTTTCCTGCTTCAGCAGGTTTGTTTCTGATGGCAGAACCTATTACAGATATTGTATTTTCTGAGATTGGTGCTGCAGTTCCACTTCGTTTTGTTGCATGGGGAGTATTTTTTATAGCACTACAGCAGACATCATCGGGAATTTTAAATGGTATTGGCCGTACTTCTGTACCGGCAAGAAATCTGCTCATTGGTGCTTTTATTAATGGTGTTATTAATTTCACACTGACAGCTATACCTGAATTTGGAATTCGTGGTGCAGCACTTGGAACGACAATTGGATTTGCTCTTGCAGCAGTTCTTAATTTAATTTCTGTAAAAAAAGAAACAGGGTTTAGAATTAACCTAGCTGAATTGATTTTTAAACCTTTTTTCGCTGTGATAATAATGTCAGCAGCGGTAAAAGTGTTTTTTCCACTGCTGGAATTAATTTTTTTGAAACAGAATATCCATTTTGCATATCAGATTTCTACCTTTATTACCATAGGTGCAGCAGCAGTTATTTATTTTATTACACTTTTATTATTGAAAGAAATAAAGTATAATGATATTATAATGATTCCTGTTATAGGTAAATCGACTGCTGAAAAATTAAAGAAATTTGGATTAGTAGGTGAAAATAATGAAAAAAAATATTGAAAATAAAATTTTATATGAAGTCAGAAAACTTGTAGAAGTTATGGAGATTTTGAGAGGCCCTGACGGATGTCCATGGGATAGAGAACAGGATTATTATTCTTTAAAAGAAAATATAATTGAAGAAGCTTATGAAGTTGTTGAAGCACTGGAAAAAAGAGATATTGATTCATTAA
This sequence comes from Bacillota bacterium, assembly GCA_051747745.1. Lineage (GTDB taxonomy): Bacteria > Bacillota > Halanaerobiia > Halanaerobiales > Halanaerobiaceae > QPJE01. The sequence continues at coordinate 37,760 of JBNJGL010000017.1, forward strand.
AAGAAGAACTCGGTGATCTCTTTCTTCAGGTTATATTTCAAGCACAGATTGCTCATGAGATTGGTGACTTTGATCTGGGAGATATAAGCAGGATTTTAAGAGAGAAGCTTATAAGGCGGCATCCACATGTTTTTGCAGATGCTGATGTAGAAAATTCAGATGAAGTTCTATCTAAATGGGAAGAAATAAAAAAGACGGAAAACAAATCAACCGGCCGCTCACTTATGGATGATTTAAATCAGGGACAGACAGCACTTAATCAATCTTTAGAAATACAGGAAGTTGCGGCTGAAGTTGGTTTTGATTGGGATGATGTTAATTTAGTGATCAAAAAAATAGAAGAAGAACTTGAAGAAACCAAAGAAGCACTATATAAAGATGATAGAGAAAAACTAGAAGAAGAACTTGGTGATCTGATTTTTTCTGCTGTCAATCTGGCGAGGTTTAAAGATATCAATCCAGAAGTTGCACTACTGAAAACAATTTTAAAATTTAAAAATAGATTTAGATATATCGAAAAACAAATAGATTTAGATAAAGGAAATATAAATGAATATACATTAAATGAACTGGATAAATTGTGGGATAAGTCTAAAAGAAAATTTGAGGAGGAAAAAAATTGAGATTACATAAAAAAACAATGACACTTATAATAATATTTGCAATTTTAATCACTTTAATTTCATCAGCAGAGGCATTTGATGTGAATTTGGAATCTGCTATTTTAATTGAAGCAGAGACAGGGCAGCATCTTTTCGAAAAAAATATTGATGAAAAATTACCTCCTGCAAGTATTACAAAAATAATGACTTTATTGATAGCAATGGAAAAAATTGAAGAAGGAACCATTTCTCTTGATGATGAAGTGACTATAAGTAGATTTGCTGAATCCATGGGTGGATCACAGATATTTTTAGCTGCCAACACAAGAGTCAAAATGTCTGACTTGCTTAAAGCAGTTACAATCGCATCTGCAAATGATGCAAGTGTAGCAGTGGGAGAAGCCATTGCAGGAACTTACAGCAGTTTTATTGGTATGATGAATGAAAGAGCAGAAGAACTGGGAATGAGAGACACTCATTTTGTTAATTCAACTGGTTTACCTGATCCTTCTGGAGAACACTATTCAACTGCTGAAGATATTTCGATTATGGCCAGAGAACTTGTAAAATTTGATCAAGTTTTAGAATGGGCTTCAATATGGGTTGATCATCTGCAGCTGCCGAATAGAGAAGCGATGCTTGTTAATACTAATAAGCTGATTAACTCATATCCCAGTATGGACGGATTAAAAACTGGACATACTGATGAGGCTGGATATTGCCTTGTTGCAACTGCAAAGAAAGGTGATAGCAGATTGATATCTGTTGTACTAAAAGGTGAAACCCAATTAGAAAGAGAAGAGGCCACAATCAGACTGCTGGATTATGGATTTAATAGTTTTTCTAAAAAACAGATGGCTAAAAAGGGAGATAAGATTCAAAATATAAGGCTGCCAAATGGTGCCCAAAAAGTTATTGAAGGGGAAGTAGCGGATAATTTCTATGTTATGGTTCAAAAAGGTCAGGAAAATTCACTTAACCAGGAAGTTAAAGTAGATGAATTGACTGCACCTGTGAATAAGGGAGAAAAAATCGGTATACTTACAGTTTATCAAAACGATAATATTATTGGTGAAGTGGAGGTTGTTGCTGCTGAAACTGTGAAGAAAGCTAATTTCATAGTAAGAGGCTGGAGAGGTTTGATTGGATTTATTACTGGTTTTTTTAATTAAAAATCAAAATTAAAAAGTAAATATTAACATAAAAAGTTCCTGGTTTCAAACAGGAACTTTTTATTAAAATACTATTTTAATAATATAAAATGATGTGTCCACAAAAAATGTAAATATTTATGTAATACTATTTCAAATTTAAGTAATCTCTTTTTTCCCCCTGTTCCCAGAGTTTAATCAGATTTTCATGATTGGCAATTAGTTCTTTTAAACCTTCTTTTAAAGTTGTTTTTGCTGTAATTACCGGTACCAATTTTTTTTTAACTCTGTTTATATTTGCCCCAAAAGCTAAATTATCAACTACCTGTACACCTTCTGATTTCAAAATATTAATTATACTTCTAGCTTTTTTTGGATCTGCATGCTGCTTTTCTTCTACAGAAGTGTTGTTTATAGATTTTATGAACATATAACTTTCATTAGTAATCTCATAAATATAATATTTTTTAGCATCTCCGAAGTGTCTGTTAACAAATTTTTTGCCATCATCAGTAGCTAAAGCTGCTATCAATTTCATTTTATCCTCCATTTCATTTTATATTTTGAATTTAAAGAGCTGTTTTCTAAAATTATAGCAGTTATTAAGAAAATGTTCAAAAAATTAGGGGAAATAGTTAATACAAATACATTAATTTTGAATGGGGAGTAGATTCTTCAACCCCTTTAATTGTTTTTTAAAAATGAAGATAAAATCCATCAGAAAAATTTTATTAAATTTATCTTGACAGTTTCTAATTTTGATGTTAGTATAATAAACGCTGTCACACAATTTTTGATAAATGGATCTTAATTTTTTCCAAAATTTTATCCGGGATCCCTTGACAAAGAAGAGATGAGATGGTAAGATGATATATGTCGCTGAAAAGTAATATTGAAAAAATAGCGGCTCAAAAAAATATCAAATCAGTCCTTGACAGAAAGATAAAGTGATGATAAGATATTAAATGTCGCTGAGAAAAAAGCGGCAGAAATCCAGAAGTGAATTTACACGAAAGAAGATTTTGTGCGACGGACTAAATGTCCCAGCAAGGCGCTAAACTTTTTGTTTTAAGAAGAGAGCGCGATGCGCTGCCCTCGATGGGCAAGTCC
>JBNJGL010000018.1:0-40122 GCA_051747745.1 Bacillota bacterium
GAGAAATGCAAAAAAGAACCCCGGCAAAAACCGGGGTCCTTTAGAGATGATGAGAAATTTATATTCTCAACTTATTATCTTTTTATCTAGAAGCTAACTGATAGGGAAGTAGTAATAAAGCTGCCATCGATATCAGCACTGGATCCATCATATGAAGTACCATCTACATCAACACCATCTACCTGATCAACATCACCGGTAATGTACATTACATCGGTAACCCAGTCGATGTTTTCAGCCAGCTTGTGGTCTACACCAGCTTTAAGGTAGGTGTATTCCATATTCTGATCCCAGACACCTTCGTTGTCATAGAGGTCTCCCTGCTTGTTAACAACTTCTGCTCTTAAGTTGGTCTTTTCAGTCCAGTCATAAACTGTACCTAAAGCAACAACTGTTGCATCATCATCAACCGCGTCTGTATAATAATCGTTTTCGATAAATTCTACAGATGCATGATTGGTGAATTTGCCATAAACATTTTTCCAGCCGAGCTTATATGACATTTTATCTTCATCAGCTTTATCTGTTGTATTTAGAGTTGAAATTACAGGCTGTGTGGCACTATCATAAGTAACCATAGCTGCATCAAATAGGATACTGTTGTTGTCATTTACAACATATGTTGTACCTAATGTATACTTATCATAGTCATAACTTTCTTCAAGATCAGCTTCGGTTAGACCAGAAATATCATATTCAGCACCACCGTCAAATTCTTCACCAACTACTTCTGCTCCACCTCTGAAGCTCCATGTATCACTAAATACATAGTCAGCATTTACTCTGAACAGGCTGTCACTGGTGTCTGCTTCTTCTAACTGGTTAAATACAGCTTCACCATTAACAGTTAGAGCATCAGTAATATTTGATTCAACTTCTACAGCTACATCAGTAACTGTTTCGCCATCTACACTGTTGCCATCTTTATCGTCAAAGTTTCCATCAAATCTACCATTATAAAGTTTACCAGTTACTTTTGTGTTATTGAACATTTTACTTGCTGTTACACCATAGTATTCATCTCCATCTCTTCCAGCTTCTTCGTCTGCACCTTCATCATAACCGAATACAAATGCATTAACATCAAAACCGTAGAATGGAGCTGAAAGTGTTAAACCTTCCATATCTTCATCATCAACAAAGTATGAAGCAGCTGTATAATCTTCATGGTCTCCAGCTGTAAATACATAACCATCTTTTTCGATAGTCAGTAAAGCTGTATCCATTTCGATATCTTTGCCGTCTCCCTGTGTACCTAATACTGTGTCATAATTACCATAGTTGATGCCATCATAATCTCTAAATCCATTTGTAATGGTATCTACTACTAAATCGAAGTTAACATCTTTATAACTTCCATTTACACCAAAATCAATTTCCTGCCACAGTGCCTCTTCAGCAGGGAAATCATCATAATCTCCACCACTTTTTGAACCACTAGGTAGATCAAGATCCAGTGCATCTCCATCAGCCAGTGCTTCAGCTGTTGCAGATGGATCATCACCATAATTACCTACCTGTGCAATGGTTTCTACACTACCGGTAAATTCAACATTATCTTCCGGTACATCCATAGCATCTACTTTAGTTTCTAAAGCAGCCATATCTTCGCCCAGTGCGTCGATTTCTGCACCAAGAACTTTAAGCTCTGCTTTGTATTCAAATGTAAGAGCTTTAACGATATCTGCTACTTCTTCTGCCTGCTTATCTGTTAATTCATCATTCTGCTCAGGCATATTCTTTTCAATTAAGGCTTTAACGATTGCTGTTACATCCTGAGCCTGTGCAGTAGTAATTCCACTGCCCATGTCATCCACTTTGTCCTCTAAAGCGGCCTGTTCTTCAGCAATGTTGTCAAGTGCACGGCTTACCATAACAGCCATTTCGTAACGAGACATTGCTTCTTCACCTCTAAAACTGCCGTCTGGATAACCTGTAATAACACCTGAAGCAACTAATTTGTTGACTGCATCATATGACCAGTGGTTGCTTGGTACATCAGAAAATGTACTTGCAGAAACACTAAATGCAGCTGTCAGCAGCATAACTGCTACTAATAATACTGTTAACTTTTTCATAAAACTTTTATCTCCTTTCGTTTCCCAATTATTATTTTTGATCTGGAGATAGAATTTCTTAACTTTTTAGATAAGTGGCCTTGTTTCCTTATCTTTTTATTAGTACTTTTCTTTCCAGATCTATCTATGTCGATCTGTCCGCAAAATATTAATACTCCACTACCCCCCTTCTTTAAATTTTAGGACAGAATGACAATCTTTTAAAAAAACCAGGAGAAAACCGGTGCCCCCCGAAATAATCACTCCAGAGCGAACAACAAGGGGTAACAAGTCGCCTCTGAATGTAATTATTTATGAAAAATTTTCAAGATTTCTCCTGGTCAAAATTAATTACATAACCTATATGACTGACCGGTCATTCACAGCAGGATAAAAAATATATTAGCTGTTTGCAAATAACCGCCCTTATGACTGACCGGTCGTTCACCAAAAAATAAAAAAATTTGTTCCTGTACAATTTGAAATATTCACTATGACTGACCGGTCATTCATAGTTTACCACAACAATTTATGCTTTGTCAACAGTTATTAATCTAAATTTTTAATTTATCCAGTTTTTCTTCTGCTTCTCTGCTCAGCTGTCTGTAAGGTGGTCTGCATCCTCCTGCATCAATTCCTTTCTGTTTGAGCAAGTACTTAATAGACTGGACATCTCCATATTTCTGACATTCTTTTATTATGGAATTTATATTTTCCTGAAAATATACTGCAGCTTCTTTTTTATCATCTTTGAAATTATCATTAATCACATTAAAACAATGTGGAATTACATTTATGTATTTGCTGACAACTGCATCTACTTTCTCATTAATAACTGACAGGAAAAATTCATCTGCCTCACAGATCATATCAAGTCCACCACTTAAATCTTTTAGTGCATCAAGATGGTTTAAATTTGGATCCATACCAAGCTCAGGTGTGGCCATAAGTCCCTTTACATTTTCAATCCTGGTCATATCCTTAAACAGTTTAACAGCTCTCTCTTCTACAAAAATAGATGGAATCAATTCCAGATATACAGGTCTATCCACCCTATCTATTATAAGTTTAGCATAGTTTAAATAATCTTCTGAATGATTGCTGAATCCAACCTGTATTGGTACACTGACAGCATATTCAAAATCTCTTTTTTCCTGTTCAAGAAATTCTATAAAATCTATTGATGCTTTATAAAGTCCTGTGCTGATATCCAGAATAACGTCACCATCGGTGGGAATAATTTCCAGAGCTCTTTTGTAGAGCATCTTTCTTTCTTCCCAACTTAAGGCAACAATTTCTGATAGATTCCCTCCAACAAAATAATTTTTTATTCCATTTTCCATATTTAAATCAACTATATCTTCCATTATTTTAAAATCAATATGTTTTTCCCCATCATATGGAGTAATAAGTGAAGCATATATTTTACTCACTTAAAATTCCTCCTTTTTATGAATTTAAACTCATTATAATTCATTTCTTTTAATTAATCAAGTTATTTCGGCATAAATTAAATTTTTAATAGCCAAATCAACTCCCCCAACACATAATGGATTGGGGAAGTTTCATTAGCTGTTTAAAGTAAATCAATATCCGTGCCGAATAATTACTGTTTTATTCTTTGTTTTTATCCATATAATACTTTTTAATAAATTTAGCAGACAGTTCAAATTTGGATCCACTGTATTTTAAAAGATTAACATCATTTTCACAGGCCTTTTTTACTGCTATTTCTTCATAATTTAGCCCTTCAACTACAACAACAGCAGATATATTTGCCAGCAGGGCCACACCAACTGCCACCAGATCATTTCTTACAGTAAGCCAGATATCGTTTTTTTCTGCCCTTTCCATTACATCATGTGGTATATCACCAGAATATGCACCTTCTATTTCTTTATCCAGAGCCGGGCCAGCAACTACTTCCAGATTAAACTCTTCTGCAAATTCTCTAACAGTCATATATTATTCTCCTTTATAATTTTGTGCCACCATTTTATCTTTTATATTCTCTTTTCTGCTTCCTCACGAGATATTCCTCTATATTTAGAAATAATAACTGCCCTCAGATCAGTAATTAGGGAATAGAAGATAGGTATTACAAATAGTGTTAAGAAAGTGGCAAATGAAAGACCACTTACTATAACTATCCCCATTGGCTGAGTTGATTCTGAACCTTCTCCAATACCGATAGCAATCGGCAGCAGACCCAGAACAGTTGTTAGTGCAGTCATCATAATAGGCCTCAGTCTTACAGTGCCTGCTTCTATTATTGCCTCAAGCTTTTCAGTGCCAGAGCGGCGCAGCTGATTTATATAATCAACCATTACTATTGCATTGTTAACAACTATTCCTGCCAGTGTAATTAAACCTAAAAGAGATGACACAGAAACAATGCTGTCAGTTATATACATCCCAAATATAACACCGATAACAGCCAGCGGAATAGTAAACATAATTGTAAATGGATGTATTAAAGATTCGAACTGTGAAGCCATAACCATATAAATTAAAACTACAGCAAGTGCAAAAGCCATCCCGAGACTGCTGAATGATTCCTGCATATCTTCAAATTCACCTTCATAGCTAAATCTGTAGCCAGACGGCAGATCAATTTTATCCAGTCTGTTCTGAATTTCGGTCATCACAGTACCGAGATCAACATTGTGAATATCCGCAGTTATTTCAGCATATCTCTCCTGATCTTTTCTCAGAATTTCTACAGGCCCTTCAGTAATACTTAAATCAGCTATTCTACCCAGAGGTATCATATCTCCTCCTGCTGTCTGAATATTAATTTCAGAAACCTGATTGGAATATTCTATCTGATCTTCTTCTAACCTAACTCTGATATCATATTCATCACCATCTATTTCGTATCTGGTTGCAGTAGAACCGCTGACTGCAGTTCTTACCGTATTTGCAATCTGACTCACATTTAAACCGAAACGGCTGGCTATAGAACGGTTTACTTTTATCTGATATTCAGGCTTTCCTTCAGAAAAACTGTCATCAATTTCTCTTAAACCTTCTATATCTTCAATTGCCGCTACAGCTCTGGCGGTTTCTTCTTCCAGTATTTCCAGATTATCTCCCCTGAGCTTAACATTGACAGGTGACCCTCCACCTGTAGCACCACCACTCTGTTCTTCTACCGACAGTTCAACATCCGGAATATTTATACTGTTTCTTACCTCTTCCATAACTTCACTGGTAGATCTATTTCTTTCAGCAAGATCCACTAACTGAACACTTACATTTCCGGCATGACTGGTATTGGATGTAGACATTCTGCTGGCTGAACCAACATTTGCAATCACTGTCTCAACCTCTTCTATATTCATCAGTACAGATTCTACTTCTGCTGAAACCTCATTAGATCTATCAAGTGAAGTACCAACAGGAAGTTCATAGGTCACTGAAAATGCACCCTGATCTGTACTCGGCATAAATTCAAATCCAATATGGGGAACCAGAGCAAAACTCCCTGCAAGTAAAAGCACAAGCATTACTGCAATTACCCAGCGGTGTTTTAAAGCTGCTGTTAATCCCTTTCTGTAAGTACTTTTTATTTTTCCTTCTTTTTTATTTCTATCCAGCTCCTTGCTGGAAATTTTGAGCATTTTTGACGAAAGCATGGGGATTAATGTCAGTGCGACCAAAAGAGATGCTATTAATGAAAAAGCAACTGTCAGGGCCAGATCTTTAAACAGCTGTCCTGCCATACCTTCCACAAAAACAATCGGCAGAAACACAACTACAGTTGTAATAGTAGAGGCAGCAATAGCCATCCCTACCTCTGAAGATCCTTCTCTTGCCGCTTCAACCTTACCCACTCCCATACTTCTGTAGCGGTAAATATTTTCGAGCACAACAACCGCATTATCCACCAGCATACCGACACCGAGTGCCAGTCCACCAAGTGAAATAACATTTAAATTAACATCTGCAAAATACATCAAAATAAATGTTCCGATAATAGAAATCGGCATGGCTGTTGCAATTATAATCGTACTTCTGATATTTCTTAAGAACAAAAATAGTATAATAACAGCCAGCAGTCCACCCAGTAAAGCATTCCTGCTGACACTGTTGATGGAATCCTGAATAAATTCAGATTGATCCATGGCCATAGCAAAGCTGTAATTTGAATAATCATCTTCTATCAGCTTCATTTCTTCTTTTACCAGATCGGCAACTTCCACTGTATTGGCATCTGTCTGCTTCTGAATGGAAAGTGATAGACTTCTTTCTCCATTGGTTCTGGCAAGAGTTGTCAGATCAGCAAATCCATCTCTTACTTCTGCTACATCTGACAGCTTAATATGACCATTTCCAACAGGTATATTTATATTTCTTATCTCTTCAAGATTGGAAAATTTACCAACTGTTCTAACCAGAAGTTCAGTATCACCCTGCAGAACATCACCTGCCGATACATTAACATTTTCCGCAGCTATTATAGATCTTATTGTATTAAAGTCAATATTATAATGTTTTAAAAGTTCTCTTTTTACAGAAACAACAATTTCTCTTTCCAGACCACCCTGTATATTCACCTGGGCTACACCGGCAATTCTCTCCAGACGTGGTACTAATTCATCTTCAACTTCTTTCTTTAGTTCATCAATTTCCAATCCCTCTGCAGATACACCATATACCATAATCGGCATCATGGAAGGATCAAATTTAAAAATCAGTGGTTTAGCCGCATCTTCAGGCAGTACTGCATCACTGATAAGATCAACCTGTTCTCTTAAATCCTGAACCGCAAAATCCATGTCACGCCCCCAGTTGAATTCAACTACAACTGTGGAACTGCCCATAGAAGAGGTAGAATTAATGCCTTTTACCCCTTCTACTGTAGCAACAGAGCTTTCTACCTGTTTTGTAATTAGGTTCTCTATCTCCTCTGAACCAACACCTTCATAAGTTGTTATAATAGCTGCTCCCGGAAAAGTAATATCTGGAAAAAGATCCAGACTTAATCGAGATAGAGCAACTGTTCCGATCAAAAGGACCATCAGGATAATCATTGCAGTTGTGACAGATCTTTTTATCGAGAAATCAGATAGTTTCATTGATTTCTCACCTCAACCTCTGTTCCATCCTGCAGATTATTCTGTCCTCTAAAAATAACTTTTTCTCCTGCACTAAGTCCTTCTAAAATTTCTACTCTACTGTCTGTTTTAATGCCCAATTTTACATTCTTTTTTACAGCCTTTCCATCTTCTACTGTAAATAAATAAGGATTATCTTCATTTAAATCGACGATACTCTCTACAGGTACTACAACAGAAAAGCCCGCCTCTCCTTTAACAAGTCTTACATCTGCAAACATTCCTGCTCTTAACCTGTTGTCCTCATTTTCTATTTGAACCTTCACCAGAAATGTTCTGCTGGAAGGATCGGCTGCAGGTGCAATATTTGTTACTGTTCCTTTTATATAATGCTGCATTGTCTCTGCTTTTACATCAACTGTGTCTCCCTTTTTTAGCGCTGAAGCGGCAGCTGCAGTTACATCAATTTCTGCATACAGCTGATCTATATTTATTAAATTAACTGCAGTCTGGCCAGAAGGAATCATTTCTCCTTCTTCTATATTTACAGTCTGCACCAGACCAGAAAAAGGTGCCCTAATCTGAGTTTTAGAAATCTGATCTTTTACCTGATCTAAATTGGCTTCTGCCTGTTTGACAGATGCATATGCTGCAGCAAGTCTTTCTTTCCTTGGTCCGCGCTCTGCTTCATTTAGATTTGCTTCAGCTACTGCTAAATTGGTCTCTGCACTTTTTACCTGGCTGCTTGCATTTTCAAGCTGCTGTTTCATTTCTGTCGGATCATTGTAGCTTTTTTCTGTAAGCTGATAATTCTGTTCAGCAGATTTGAGAGATGTTTCTGCCTGTTTGACAGCAATTTCTGCATTTTTTAGTGTTGATTCAGCAGTTTCATAAGCATTCTCTGCATTTTCTAATTCTTTTTTCGAAATCACATTATCGTCATACAAAGTTTTGGACCGTTCATAATCCCGTTTTGCCTGATTATAATTCACTTCGGCCTGATTTAAATTCTGTCCTGCTGTCTGAAGCTGCTGTTTAGCATTATTTAACTGCTGTTCAGCATTTACCAGCTGCTGTTCTAAGCTGCGCCTTTCTTTAAATATCTGCTGCATGAGCTTATAATTTGTCTCTGCACTTTCAAGAGCCGATTTCGCATTTTTGTAAGAAGCTCTAACCCTTGCCAGTTCTTCTTCAGTTGCTCCATTTTTCAGCTCACTATAATTAGCCTCTGCACTTTCTAAAGCTGCTTCTAACTGTCTCTTCTGGATTAAAAGTACCTCATCATCTATCTCTATTAATTTTTCATCATTTTTAACAGAATCACCGATTTCAATATTTACTTTTTCAACCACTCCTCCTGTTTCAGCAGGAATATCCACTTCTTTAATAGGGGCCAAACTTCCCGTTACAACTTCTTTTAAACTAATGTCATCTTCAACTGCTTCTGTTATCTCCACTACCGAAGCGGAAACAGCTGAACTTAACAGCAAAAAAATTAATGTAAATATTATAATTTTATTTTTATTCATCTTATATCACATCCTCAAAAAATTCTTTTAGCTGTCCACTTTTATAGATGGTTCTGAACAATTCTATTTCATAACTATATTCTGCCTGCAGCAGTGAAACTTTGGCCTGATTGTAAGTTGATTGAGCATCTATTACATCAGTATTACTTGCTACTCCGGCTTCATAGCTTTTATTGGCAATTTCTAAATTTTCTTCCGCATTTTCAAGTGAAAGTTTTTCCAGTTCAATTAATTCTTTATTTTCTTCTACATTCAAAAGAACATCTTCAATTTCTATATTCAAATTTTCCAGTAAATTCTGCTGCTGATTATTAATCTTCTCAAGTTCTTTTTCTTTTTTTTCAGCATTGATTTTTCCTTTTCCCCCATCATAAAGGGGAACGGAAACCCCAACTGTTAATGACCAGCTTTCTCCTTCTTCTGCCATAAATTCTTCTCCAGACCAGTCATAAGATCCGTTGAGTACTATATCAGGTCTGTAATACTGGCCGTCGAGTTTTTTGTTTAATTCCACTATCTGTCTGTTTAGCTGTAAAACCATTAAATCAGGATTGTTTTCAACTGCTGTTTTAAAAAGTTTGTTCTGATTGAGATTTATATCAAAATCAATTTCTGGACTTACCACATTATATTCTGCTTCAGAAGCGAGAAGCTGTGCCAGCCTCCTTCGGGCAATTTTTAAATCATTTCTGGCAGAACTTAATTCTTCTTTTGCCCTTCTCTGCTCTATCTGACTGCGCAGTAAATCCTGTCTTATCGCTATACCGGCTTCAATATTATTTTTTACCACCCTCAGATGTTCATTTACAATATTAAGTGCCTCTTCTCTTATTTCTACCATTCCTTCAGCCTGCAGAACACCATAATAGGACTGAATAAGGTTAAACAGCTGTTCTTCCAGTACTTTTTCATAATTGGTTCTGGCTATCTCCAGGCCATAACCGGCTATTTCCTTCTGTATACCAATCTTTCCTCCCAGCCAGAGCGGCTGTGTGAGATTTATAGAAGTACTGTAATTTTCATCAGGACCTTCATCCATAACAGGAACAAAAGATGTTGGTGAAGTCATTTTAAACGATGATATTTGAGGCTGCCCTTCATCCATCTTTGTATATGAACTCTGCAGATCCAGTGTGGGAAAATATGATCTACCTGTCAGATCAATATCTTTTTCAGCATTCTCTATATCTTTTCTGGCATTTTTTAGGGTTCTATTTTCTTCAATAAGGATCTTTACTGATTCTTTCAATTCCATCTCTTCTGCAGCCATAACTGACAAAGTAGACAGCAAAATACTTAAAATCAAAAATATAATAACTGTAATCATTTCTACATACACTGCTTTTTTAGTCATATCATTACTCCCTTCTGCTTATTCCATTCATTATAAAGTCATAAACAAATTCTACCTGATTATCTATACCATCAATATTTAAAATTAAATCCTGTGTGTGTGGTGTAAACAGAACTGATAGTATCATGGTTGAAATATGAACCGCATTTCCTCTTTTAATTATTTTTTTATCAATTCCTTCTTCAATAATTTGTGACAGGATTCCTATTATTTCATCATGCTTTTCTTCCAGCTTGTTTTTAATTTCTTTATTAATTAATTCCATGTTATTTCTAAAAACTGTAAGCAAATTTAAATGTTCAGATAATGTCTTCAAAACCGTTCTTATTACTTCACAAATTTTATCTTCACTTTTTATATTTGATTCAGCTATACTGCTAAACCGGCTTTTAAAATAACTCTGTCCATTGATTATAATTTCTCTAAATAGTTCTTTCTTGCTGTCAAAATGCCAGTAGACTGTACCTTTGCTGACACCTGCTCCCTCTGCAATTTCCATCATTGATACTGTATGATAATTGTGTTCTGAAAATAATTTAACTGCTGATTTTATTATTTCTTCTTTTGTATCTCTATTATTACTCATTTTTACCTCCCAACTTATTATACTGACCGGTCAGTCATCAATTATATAAAAAAAATATCTTCATGTCAAATTATATTTTTACAATCTCTTCTCCATCTGCTTCTACAAAAAAGAAAATCTGCAGTGACAGCTTAATTTTTGGCTTATAAACCTTAATTTTTCTGGAAAAACTTATCATTGAAATACAAAAAACCAGCCGGCAATATTAATATATTACCGGCCGGTCTAAATATTTCATTACAGTATTACCAATTTATATTTATACAATCCTACTACTTTATCTGCAGATTCACTCTACTGTATAATCCTCTCTGGACATATCTATTGCATCAGGATCTTTCTTCTTGCTTTTATTTAAATCTCTTTCTCCTTTATCATATTTGCTGAGTAAATTCTTAAGTATAGGCCACATCACAACAAATACAGCTATATCATCCAGCTGACCTGCAAGTGGGAAAAAATCTCCTATCAAATCAAAGGGAAATATTAAATATATTATCGGAACTAAAAAAAGCATCTTTTTGCTTAGCTTAACATCAGAATCTTTCATAAACTTTATTATTCGGTATAAACTGAATATGGTATTTTTCATAATTTTTCACCTCTTTTTCAGTAACTATATTATACAACAAATCAGCTGAAAAAGAAAATAGAGGTGTCCGGATGGGACACCTCCAGGTAAATAAATTTATCTGATTTAGATTAAAATACAGGTACAACTGCTCCTTCATATTCTTCCAGAATGAAATCTTTTACTTTCTGAGTTTGCAGCAGTTCCATAAGTTTCTTAATATCTTCCCTGTCTTCATCTCCACTTCTCACAGCTACAACATTAGCATATGGAGAATTACTCCCTTCAATCAGAAGAGCATCGTCCATTGGGTTGAGATCTGCTTCCAGTGCATAGTTAGTATTGATAACCGCTGCAGCTACATCTGGCAGAATCCTGGGCAGCTGGGCTGCTTCCAGTTCTTTAAACTTCAGATCTTTTGGATTTTCTACTATATCAAATGGAGTTGCATTAAGATCTTCAGGATTTTCTAATTTTATTAATCCATTTTCCTGCAGCAGAAGCAGAGCTCTACCTTCATTTGAAGGATCATTAGAAACTGCAATTGTTGAACCTTCTGGTAGTTCTTCTACATTAGTATATTTATCAGAATAAAGACCCATTGGCTCTACATGGATTGGTGATAATGCTTTCAGATCAAGTCCTCTGTCTTCACTAAAATTATTTAGATATGGAACATGTTGAAAGAAATTTGCATCAATACTTCCATCAGAAAGTGCGATATTAGGTGTTACATAATCTGTAAATTCTACAATTTCCAGCTCTATACCAGCCTCTGCAAGATCATCTTTAATCTGATTTAAGATCTCAGCATGTGGTACAGGAGTTGCTCCCACTTTTAGCACAGAATCTGCTGCCAGCACACCTGTCGTACCCCCAAACAAAATAGATAATACACCAATTAGTACAATTAATTTTTTTATCATTATTATCCTCTCCTTTTCAAATTTGTTACGTCAAATCTAATTTTTCTAAAAAAGTCTCTAAATAAACATAAACAGCATCTGTATTTAATAATTTTATCTGTGATCAAAAGCTCCAGCTGCTTTGTTTCCCAGCCACTGAATTGCCTGTACCAGTAAAACCAGTATCACTATGGTCTCCAGCATGATACCCAGCTTAAACCGCTGATATCCATAACGGATTGCGATATCGCCGAGACCACCTCCTCCAACTGCCCCTGCCATTGCTGAATAGCTGATCAAACTTATTGCAGTTAAGGTAATTCCCAGTATAATAGCCGGAAGAGATTCTGGAAGAAGCACCTTGTATACTATCTGCCAGGGAGTTGCTCCCATTGACTGAGCAGACTTTATAACTCCTGGATCTACTTCCAGCAGAGCATTATCAACTATCCTCGCCATAAAAGGTATAGCAGCAAGAGAAAGTGGTACTACTGCTGCTGTTGTTCCTATAGAAGTTCCTACTATCATCCTGGTAAATGGAATTACTGCCACCATTAGGATAATAAAAGGAATAGATCTCCCAATATTAATTATTCCATCCAAAACAGTGTTCAGTGATTTATTGGGAAGAATATGTTCTTCCCTGGTAATAGTAGTTACCACTCCCAGAGGAACACCAGCTAACACTGCTACAGTAAGTGAAAGACCGACCATATATAAAGTTTCTAAAAGTCCTGACCACATTAATTCATTATAGCGGGCCAGCATCGAAAATGTCTCACTCATTCTCTAACACCTCCACTCTTAAACCTTCATTCTTTAAAAATTCTATGGATTTTTTAACATCTTCCGAATTTCCTTCTAAATCCAGTATAAGGGTTCCAAAAGGAACTGTCTGTATTTCATCTATATTTCCATAAAGAATATTTGCATCTATACCGTACTGCTTTACCAGATATGATATCAGTGGACGGTGAGTTTTTTCTCCAATAAAAGAAACTCTAATCATCTGACCCGGCCTCTTTTCTTTAATTAATTTAATTACCTTTGGCGGCAGATCAAAATCTATTACTGAACTGATGAATTTTTTGGTAAGTGCTTTTTTAGGTCTGGCAAATATATCCAGCACTTTACCTTCTTCTATAACTTTACCCTTTTCTATAACAGCAACTTTATCACAAATCTCTTTAATAACACCCATTTCGTGAGTAATAAGGATAATGGTAAGATTCATTTCCTCTCTAATTCTGCCCAAAAGTTCCAGAATGGATTTAGTGCTTTCTGGATCCAGTGAGGAAGTTGCTTCATCAGATAGAAGAAGATCTGGTTCATTAGCAAGAGCCCTTGCTATACCAACTCTCTGTTTCTGTCCACCTGAAAGTTGAGCAGGATAGTGATCAGCTCTATCTGTAAGTCCTACCAGTTCTATCAATTCATCTGCTCTCTTTTCTCTCTGCTTTTTCCCCACACCTGCAATTTCCAGTGGAAAAGTTACGTTTCCTCTAACTGTTCGCGAAGAAAGCAGATTAAAATGCTGAAAAATCATTCCGATCTTCTGCCTTGCCTGCCTTAGCTCTGCAGAACTCAATTCTGTAAGATCAACACCATTTATGTTAATAGAACCTGCTGTTGGTTTTTCCAGTAAATTCAGCATTCGAATCAAAGTACTTTTTCCGGCACCACTTGGACCAATAATACCGAATATCTCTCCTGTATCAATATTAAGGTCAAGACCGGATATTGCTTCAATATCTCCATGTGCTGATTGAAAACTTTTTCTTAAATTCTCTATTTTTATCACTATAAAATCACCCTTCACAAAATAATAAAACCACTCCTATCAAGAGTGGCCTGCAATGAAAAAAATCCTCTGTGAGAGGATTAAATTACCTCTCATCTTTCATCTCCGTTCGGGAAATGCAGGAATTAGCACCTTACCTATATTTCAGGTAGGTTGCCGGGCATCACAGGGCCAGTCCCTCCGCCACTCTAGATGATTCGTATTTATTTTTAAGTTATTTAAAAGTTTATCACTGCTCTCAGTTTTTGTCAAGTTTTTTCCAAAAAAGTTCTCTATTTATCCTGTTTACCACAAAAATTTAATTTTCGCTTTCATTCTCATCTGTTTTATCAAATATCTGTCGGCAGTAAATTCTCCGCAATTTAATATCAGCTAAATAATTTTTTTGTCTTTCCGCATCTCAAGCTGGCCGGTTTCTTTTACTGCCTTTACATTTACAAAATCCAGTATATTTTCCGGCAGCTCATAAAGAAAGCGGGAGGGAATACTCTGGCGGTACTGACCATCAGAATTTTGAACTTTTTTATTAGAAAAACTTATAAATAGCAGTTTTTCGGCTCTTGTCATAGCAACATAAAAAAGCCTTCTTTCTTCTTCAACTGCATAAATATTAGAGCCAGATTCCTTTGCTTCCAAACTCTTTAGATGAGGGAAAATCTCTTCTTCAGCTGAAATTATAAAAACAATTGGAAACTCAAGACCTTTTGCAGCATGTGCTGTCATAACCCGCACAGAATTATCTTCATCTTCATTCAAAATATCTTTATCTGCAATTAGTTTATTAATTAAAAGATAATCATAGAGTGTTTTTCCCCGATTATATTTCTCAAAATCTGCAATATCCTGAAGAAACATGTTTATATATTTTTCCCTCTCTTTTTGATAGTCCAATTCTGCGAGAATATTTTTTTCGAATTCAACCGCTTTATAAAGTTCGATTACTTTTTTATGAACAGACATTTTTTTATTTTTGAGTGTAGAGATGCTGTCTATAACCCTGCGCTGAAATTCTATTATACTGGCAGATTTCTTTTTGCCAATACCTTTAACTACAGATGGATTTTCAAACACCTCTGTAATATCCATATTATTTTGAAGTGCATATTTATTTATTTCACTTAATAAAATTTCTCCAACTCCATCAACTTCAATTTTAAAAAGTCTTTTTAAAGCAAGTCTATCATTTGAATTGACCAGCAGTTTAAGATAATTAACCAGATAGCGAATTTCCTGTCTATCAAAAAAACTAACACCGCCGACAAGCTGGTGAGGAATCCTAAATTTGGGAAGCTGATTCTGCAGCTGTATTGACTGAAAATGACTGCGGCAGAGAACCACAATATCATTGTATTTAAAATTATAATAATCAACCAGATGATTAATCCTTTTACAAATATATTTTGCTTCAAGCTGTGGGTTTTCTGCTCTAGCAACAAAAATAGGAGCACCTGCAGCTGCCTCTGTCCAGGTCTTTTTTTTCTTATTCTGACTGTTGTTTTTTATAAGCTCATTGGAAGCAGAAATAATATTTTTACTGCTTCTATAATTTTTTTCCAGCTTAATGATTTCTGCTGCTGGATAATCTTCTTCAAATTCCAGAATATTGTTTATATCAGCACCTCTAAATCCATAAATACCCTGCCAGTCATCACCAACAACAAAAATATTATTTTCAGGTTCTGCCAGCATGGTTATAAGTTTATACTGTGCATGATTAACATCCTGATATTCATCAACCTGTATATATTTAAACAAATTTTGATATTTTTTCAGAATATCCGGATATTGTTCAAATAGTTCTATAGTTTTTTTGATCAAATCATTAAAATCAAAAGAGTTGTTATTTTCTACTACTCTCTCATATTCTCGATAAATCCTGGCAGTGGTTTTATAAAAATATATTGAAGAGCTCCTATCTTTTTTAGCATATTTATCTACCAGTTCTGAAGGAAGTATTAGATTTATTTTAGCTTTTGATATAATATTATAGATCATCTTTGGACTGTACTCATTCTCATCCAGACCAAATTCAAATATAATATCCTCTACAATATCAGTGGAATCATTATTATCATAAATTAAACATCCTTCCAGACGGTTAATTTTATTTAAGTTTTCTCTCAGGATACTAAGACAGACACTGTGAAATGTGCCTAACCACATTTCTTCCAGACTTTCTTTTCCAATCAGTTCTTCAATTTTTTCTTTCATGTCATCTGCCGCTCTATTGGTAAAGGTAACAGTTAATATATTTTGAGGAGAGACATTTTTCTGGATTAAATTTGCTGTTCGATATGTTAGTGTTCTTGTTTTACCACTACCTGCACCTGCAATTACAAGAACAGGGCCAGCAGTATTTTCTGCTGCCTTTCTCTGCTGTGTATTTAACTGATTTAATATTGTATTCATTAAAAATTCTCCTTATGATGATAATTAATCTTATTATTTATTTGCTGCATTTTTTAATTTTTTATAATCATCATAATCTATTCCCCATTCTCCTGGCAGAATACCGGGCGAATTATCCCCATGATAATCAGAACCACCTGTTACTAAAAGATTTAGCTCTTCAGCTATTTTTTTATACCTCAAAGTATTAACTTCATCATGTTTACTCTGATAAACCTCTATTCCCTTAAGACCGGCCTTTTTCAGCTTCTCTATATCCTTTTTTTCTAGAGGATTGCCGTGGTTTATCAAAAGAGGATGTGCAATTACTGGAATCCCTCCTGCCTTTAAAATAGTTTTTACAGCAGTTTCTGGTTTTACCTTTTTCTTCTCAACATAAGCAGGACTTCCTCCACCGATCAGCTCATCAGTAAAAGCATCAGCTATCTCTTCAATATAACCTTTTTTGACAAGTGCTCTTGCAATATGTGGTCTTCCTATACTAACACCTGAAGCATATTCTTTTATGTCTTCATAATCCAGCTTATATCCCATTTCATTCAATTTGCTGATGATTTTTTTGGTTCTGTCTATGCGGGACTGAATAATCTCTTCAGACAGCTTTTGCAGTTCTTTGTTTTCTACATCTATAAAATAACCTAAAATGTGATATTCTGCTTCACCCCGATAGGTCGATATTTCTATTCCAGGTATAAATTCTATATCATTTTTTTTTGCTGCTTCAGCAGCTTCAGCTGTTCCTGCCGTTGTATCGTGATCTGTCAGAGAAATAACTTCCAATCCCCTCTCAGCAGATTTTTTTATAAGTTCTTCAGGACTTAAAGTTCCATCAGAATATGTACTGTGCATGTGTAAATCGATCTTCATATTTAACTTCCTTTCTTATATGACTTATATTGTTGTTTTTCTCAAAAAATCAGTAAGATTAATTAACATTTTATTTAACAAATTCTAATTTAAGCTGCTTTTTCTGTATCTAAATTCTGTCTGTTAGATAATACCAGAAAAGTCCTATCCATTCATGCAGAGCATTCAAATTCGCAGTTAGTGCTCCTCGACTCGGTAAATACTCCAAATAGCTCAACCTGTGGCTGAATATGTATCCCGAATGTACCGGCAAAAAATCTATATTATTCTTTTTAAAAACTGCAGCTGATCTTGCCATATGAACCGCCGAAGTAACAAGATAAATTTTATCATAATCATTATCATCCATCCACTGTTTTATATATTCAGCATTTTCGAATGTAGTTCTGGCCCTGTTTTCCTCTATGTAATCTTCCATATTCATTCCCATATTTTCCAGTACTTGTGCAGCTATTTCTGATTCGGAAGTTTCAGAATAACCGACACCTATACCTCCACTGTAAATCATTTCGGTTCCATGCAGATTATAGATCCTGTATGCTCTGACAATCCTCTGCAGACTGTAAAGTCCGGGATAAGCACCTTCATCTTCTTTATGATATATCCCCCCACCAAGTACAACTACCGGCCTTGGTGTCATTGGATGCACATTAATTTCATCTGCATAATTTTCCAGTGGTATAAGCAGCAATTTTATCCCAATTCCACTTGATAATATTATCATAATAAGCAGAAAAATTACAGAAATAATTTTAATAAATCCACTTTTCCCTTTAATGATTAGATAAACAGTCAGAACAAATAATAGTAAAATAAATAAACCGGGAGGCATTAGAAGTGAAGCAATTATTTTTTCCAGTGCAAGCATTATAATTATACTCCTTTCTGCAGCCTGCTGTTAAAAAATTTCTAAATTTACATATATATTTTCTAACCACAGAGATTTTAGTATAAGCTGCATTAAAGCTGTCTAATTCAGACAGCTTTAGATGAGAACCCATCCTTAAATAAACCCCTTTCAAGTTCAATCTAACACAACTCAAAAAGGGGCTTTATTTAATCGGTAAATTTATCTATTACATCAAGAAGTTCATCTATAATTTCCTGTTCTCCTTTTTCATCTGAAATAGCATTTCTCACACATCCATTTATATGTTTATCCAGTACTTTGAGTGCTACTTTTTTTAAAGCACCTCTGGATGCATTTATCTGTGTCAAAATATCAACACAGTATTTATCTTCTTTTATCATTCTCTGCAGTCCTCTTACCTGACCTTCTATTCTCCGCAGGCGCAAATCTAAATTTTTCTTGTCTTCTTCTGACAGTGAATTCATATTGACACCTCTTTTTTATTGCTGTTTTCTTAAAGAAATAATTTTTTTACTTTAACCAATATAATAATATCTATATTTTAGGATCCAGCATATCTCTCAAACCATCTCCCAGCAGGTTGAAGGCAAGAACAGAAATAAAAATCGCCATACCGGAAGAAAGCGCTATCCAGGGTGCCTGATCCAGGTAGCCCTGTCCTGTACTCAGCATAGTTCCCCAGCTTGGAATAGGAGGCTGTGTACCCAGACCCAGATAACTCAAACTTGCTTCTACAATTATACCTGTAGCAATACTGAGTGTTGCCTGAACCAGAATTGGACTCATAATATTGGGTAAAATATGCTTAAATAAAATTCTGATATCTGACATGCCCAGTGATTTTGCTGCTTCAACAAACTGTGCTTCTTTAATAGAAAGCACTTCACCCCTTACAAGGCGGATATAACGAGGAGTAAATATTATACCGATGGCTATCATAGCATTTTTGAGGCCTGCTCCCATTATGGCACTCAGTGATAAAGCCAGAACAAGTGAGGGCAGAGACATCATTGCATCTGTAAATCTCATAATTACAAACTCATCCAAAAATCCTCTATAATAACCTGCAATCAACCCGATGGGAATACCAACCACAAGGGCAATTAAAACAGAGATCAATCCGGCAGACAGAGAAACACGAATTCCATAAACAAGTCTGCTGAAAACATCTCTCCCTAAATCATCGGTACCGAGCATATGATTTTCTCCTGGTCCCTTAAGAAAGTTAACATAATCAGGTTCACGCGGATCATATGGTGCAATAAGAGGGGCAAATATAGCCAGCAGTACTTCAAGAAATATAATAACTGCTGCAGCTAAAGCAAGCTTGTTTCTCTTGAATTTTTTCCACATTATTCCCCACCCCCGATAGATATTCTTGGATCGAGAAAGGAATAAGTTATATCAACTGCCAGGTTAACAAAAATAACCATAACAGCCATTATCAGAATAGACCCCTGCAGCATTGGAAAATCACGGTTAAAGATCGACTGAACAACCAGTCTGCCAAAACCAGGTATCGCAAAGATCTGTTCTGTAATTACAGCTCCCCCTAGAAAAGCCGACAGCTGCAGACCAATAACTGTTACCACAGAAATTAGTGAATTTCTAACAGCATGTTTTACTATAACGACAAATTTGGGTAAACCTTTTGCAGATGCAGTTCTCACATAATCTGACTGAAGTACATTCAGCAGGCTGGAGCGCATCATCCTCATTGTAACAGCAGCCATCCTGATACCTAAAGAAAGTGATGGCAGAATCATAAGTTTTAAATTCTGAGACAGATCTTCAAAAGGAGAAACATAACCTGACGGCGGTAAAATCTTAAATTGAACGGAAAAAATATATATCAATAAAATACCCACCCAGAAGCTGGGCATAGATATTCCTCCAAGTGCGATAAGGGTTCCGGAATAATCAAAAAGAGTTCCTTTTTTTACAGCAGAAATAATACCTGCCGGAATTGCTATTAAAATAGATATTAAAATTCCTAAAAGTGCAAGTTCAAGAGTAATGGGAATTTTTTTGAATATTGCTTCTGCTACACTGCGGTTATCTCTAATAGATGTTCCTAAATCACCTTTTGCAACATTTTTTAACCAGCTAAAATACTGAACAACCAGTGGGCGGTCAAGTCCCATTCTAGAACGCAGTGCCTCCAGTGCCTCAGGAGAGGCCTCCTGCCCCAGCATCATAAGGGCAGGATCTCCTGGAGTTAAGTGTATCAGTGAAAAAATAAGTACTGTAACAAGTAATAAAACAGGTATCATCATTATAAGTCTCTGTATTAAATATCTAGTCATAAATCTACTCCTATACTCAACTTGATTTAGTCTACACATAACTCATATAATTATTTAACCTAATTATTAACAAACATTAAATAGAGCCTGTAAACTCAGTTTGCACTGTCTTTCTATTACTTCATTTTTCCAGTAAATCAATCTCAGTTAATCTACCCAAACTTCGTGCAGCCTCATAAGCCCGTCAGGATAGGGTGTAAACCCGTTTACTCTATTTTTGTGTGCTTTTAATTCTTTAGGATGATACACAAATATATATGGAAGCTCTTCATCCAGGTATTCTACTACCTGTCCATATAATTCTTTTCTTTTTGCTGGATCATTTTCTTTTCTGGCAGCATCCAGCAGTTTATCTACCTCTGGATTGGAATAATTGCTCTGATTCATTGAACCTTCACTGTGGAAAAATCTGTAGGTATTTCCATCAGGATCTACTCTTCCACTCCAGCCAACTAAAATAGCCTGATAATTTGTAGCCATTAAACGGTCTATCAGTGTTCCAAATTCCAGCAGTTCAATATTAACTTTTATACCTACCTGTGAAGCCATAGACTGGATCAGCTGTGCAGTCTGTTTTGCAGTAGGTTCTGGTGATACAAGCATATTAAATTCATATCCATCTGCTTTTCCACCTTCTTTAAGCAGTTCTTTTGCCTTTTCAGTGTCAGCCTGAACTACCTCTCTGCTCTCATCATGTACAGATGTCCCGGGAGGAAATGGACTGTGGCCCGGATATGCTGTTTCTCCAAAGACTACATTTACTATTGCATCTCGGTTTATACTGTAATTCAGTGCCTGTGTCAGTGCATCACTGCTGAAAGGTTCTACAGCTTTATTGATCCAGATTCCCTGAAATCCAACTCCACTTACTGTGCTGACTTTAACACTATTATCTTCAGATAATTTTTCCATATCCTTTGGTGGAACTTCATCTATCAAATCCAGTTCTCCGGAAGTCATGTTTACAAGTCTTACATTACCATCGGTAAACGGCTTATATACAACCTCATCTAAATAGGGCAGACCTTCCTGCCAGTAATTTTCATTTTTTTCTAAAACTATTCTGTCCTGCATTTCTCTCTCTACAAACTTAAAAGGTCCAGTACCTACAGGATGAGACGAAAAGTTCTCCCCATATTCTTCCAGTGCTGCTGGAGAAATCATCATTCCGGCTCTATCGGTAAGAGTACTCAAAAAAGGAACATATGCTCTGGAAAGTTCAAGACTAATCGTGTACTTATCTACAACTTCAATCTCTTCAATTAAATCCAGATCACTTTTACGTGGTGAACCAAGTTCTGGATCAAGCATTCTTTCAAAATTAAATTTTACTGCTTCTGCAGTAAACTCTGTACCATCATGAAAAACTACATCATCACGTAAATAAAATGTATATCTTGTACCATCTTCACTTATTTCCCAGTCTTCAGCCAGTCCAGGTTTGACATTAAGTTCAGGATCAAGCATTACCAGGCTATCATATAAGCTCATAAAAACCTGTCTGTCTACTCTGGTTGTTGACATATGTGGATCCAGCATTGGAGGGTCATCATCAAGTCCAACAGTCAGTGTACCGCCACTCTGCGGTGCTGCAGCAGCAGAAAAAGATAAACTGAGGCTTAAAACAATTAATAATATTACTAGCTTCTTCATATAATTACTCACTCCTAGATTCTCTTTTGATTTGTTTAAATCATGCACTAAATTTGACGTTCTATTTTTTCACGAAAGACAATTTCATATTATTTGTTAACGTTTCCACCTCCTAGCTTATATTATTTTATTTTCAAGTATACCAGAAATTATAGTTTACGTAAAGCAAAAAGAGCCGGAAATCCGGCTCCATTTTAATATCCTTTAGGAACAATTTCTATATTATCCCAGGCAGAAAAAATAATATCTTTAAACCTCTTTGTATCAATTATTGTTGAGGGAAGATTAATTACTTCTGCATCAGCAAGTTTGCCGTCAGTTCTTTCCGTTTTTATTTTTCCTTTTTTAAGATCTTCGACTGTTGAAACCAGTCTGCATTTATTATAAAGAAAAAGTTCTGGAGCTATCATATACACAGCAGGTACAACATCCCACATATAGAATCCAGAAAGACCTATTACCTCTGAAGAATACTGATACCAGTCGGAAATTTTATCTTTTAAATATGCACGGACAGGTTTATTCTGTGAGCGTCCCACCCTGCGCCAGGATTTTTCACCAAATCTTGCTGCCAGACAAAGATTACCTGACATTAATGCTATCGGAACATCCGCCTTCAGCACTTTTTCTGCTGCTTTAGGATCACAGGAAAGATTTAATTCGGGAATTATTTCACTACCAATATTAAGTGGTGCTGTTGTACCACCCATAACTATAATTTCTTTAATATTGGTAAAGAAATTACTGTCCTTCTTCCAGGCTGCATACAAGTTTGTTAGTGAACCACCTGCAATAACTGTTATTTCTCCCTTATTTTCAGCTGCCTTTTCTGCCAGAAAATCAGCTGCCTCTGTGTCGAAATCTTCCGGCCCATCTGCTCCTTTTAGGTGAGGAATTATACTGTTCAGCGAAAATTCTCGCAGCATTTTTTCCGTAGCTTCAAATGTGTTTTCAAGCGAGCTGTTGCCAAAAACACTATTTATACCCATCAGGTTTATATCTTTTCTGCCGAGGAGAAAAAGAAAAGTCAGTCCATCATCAACTTCTTTCTTTTCTATTCCCATAGTATTATCACAATCAAATATAACCTTTTTCATTTTATCCTCCTCTCAATTCTGTTTTATCTAAAATATTTAAAGATAATTCCATTTAAACCTTTAATTCAATCAATAATAAATTCGAATATTATTTATCAAATTATACAGCTTCAAATATTTAAATAATCTGATATAATTCTAATCAAATAATTATTATAATTTGAAATCCCATATTTATTAAAATTCAACAAAAAACAAAAAATACCTTCATTATGTGTTTTCGAATTAACTTCCTTTTTATGTAAAATAATTATTTTTCCTCCATATTAATGACAAATCCACCCATAAAATGTATAATATAATTAGAAAATTTAATCTACAGCTGATAAAATATACATCATTGCAAAACTTTTTAGTCAGGGAGAGAAAAATATGAAAAAAAATAATTATTTTTACATATCAACTATAATTATATTCATTATTTTATTTATATCTCCTCTTCTCAGCGCAAAAAATAAAAATGCAGCTTCTTCTAAATATTTAATTTCCGCACCCCAGTTGAAGTCAATAATTAATGATAATAATCTAACTGTCATAGATGTACGCAAAAGAAGTTCCTATGTTATGGGACATATTTCTGGAGCAGTTAATATGTGGAAAGAGGATTTCAGCAGAATTAACGGCTGGATTGAAGGGCAGATACCTTCAGCAGAGTATTTTAGTTTTGTGTGTCAGGAGAGAAATATCAATATTGACTCAGAAATCGTTATCTATGACGAAAAAAATTCTCTCTGGGCTTCCCGCCTGTGGTGGATATTCCGATTTTATGGTCATGATAATGTCAAAATACTTGAAGGCGGACTTACTGAATGGAAAAATTCCGGCTATCAGACAAAAATATTTGCAGTTCTGCCGGAGAAAAAAGGTGATTTTGTAGTAAAAAGTGTAAAAAACGACTGGTTAATCGACACTGGAAGTCTTTCTTTAAAAATGCCAGATGAAAATTGTTTGATTTTAGATGTTCGATCTCAGGAAGAATTCAGTGGTAAAGAAAAAAATATATCTGTTTCTAAAAGCCATCTTCCAGGTTCGGTCAACATTGAATGGAGAAATGTGATTGATAATAATGGGTTTTTTAAATCACCTGAAGAAATAAAAAAGATTTATGAAAAAAAGGATATTATAAATAATGATAAAACAGTAATTATAATCTCAAACACCGCTGTAAGGGCTGCTCACAGTTTTTTCGCCCTCCATTTGGCAGGTTTTGATAATATAAAGCTCTATGATGATGCCTATCTGGGGTGGCATAAAAAAAATATCCCGCAGTAAAGCGGGACATATTTTTAAGATAGTTCTATAATTAAAGCTGATAAAAGTTTAACTCCTTTAATCAGGTCCTGTTCACCAATATCAAACTCCCTTGTGTGGTGACCTCCTTTAAGATCAGTACCAAGAGCTATATAACAACCTTTACCACCTCTCTGTTTAACCCTCTGAAGAAAATAAGTAAAATCCTCACTCCCTCCCAGATTCATTTTCTCATTATGTACTTTTTCGAAAACTTTTATATTTAAGGCTGCATTTTTAACTGCTTCTATTAATTCCTCATCACTTTCTCCACTTTCAGCTCCACCCATTGCTTTAACCTCAATTTGAAGATCATACATATGAGCAGATGATTCTAAAATTCTTATAGCATTATCATAAATATAATTATTCAGCTCAGAACTGGCTCCCCTGCTTTCTATAACAAGATGAGCATCAGATGCTATAACATTTCTCCCTGATCCTGCTTTCATTTTACCAACATTAATTCTTGTTACTCCTTTACTGTTTCGGGAAATGGCATGAAGGTTCATAGCTGCATTTGCTGCAGCCAGCAGAGCATTTTTTCCCTCTTCCGGCTGTGCCCCTGCATGTGCAGGTTTTCCAGAAAAAAATGCATCAAATTTAGAAGTAGCAAGAAATCCTTCACTGCCAGGGAAAAGTTCTCCCCCCGAATCAGCTTCAAGACCCAGATGAAGTCCAAATATATAATTTACATCATCAACAATACCAGATTCAGCCATTGATTTTGCTCCTCTAACACCTTCTTCTGCAGGCTGAAATATAAGTTTTATCCTGCCGGAAAATTTTTCTCTATTGTCCATCAGAACTTCAGCCAGTCCAAGTCCAATAGAAGTGTGTCCATCATGTCCACAGGCATGCATGGCATTTTCGTTTACAGAAGCAAATCCTTCTTTAAATGGTAAGTGGTCTTTATCATTACTCTCTGTTAGATCTACAGCATCCATATCAAATCGAAATGCTATTACCGGGCCAGCACCATTATCCAGTTCAGCAACAACACCTGTAAAACCACCCTTCATTTTATGAACATATTCTTCTTCTGCTCCCTGTTTGATAGCTCTCTGATAGTGTTTTTCCAAATCTTCTTCTCCAGGCAGCCCCATTCTGCTCTCTTCTTCAAAAACTTCTCTTCCATATTTAATATCATAACCGAGTTTATCTAAATATGCAGCAGCACGGGATGCAGTTCTAAATTCAGTCCATCCGGTTTCAGCATATTTATGAAAATCACGCCTGTAGTTTATGATTTTCTTCTCCAGTTCTTCCCACTTAATCTGATTGTCATACATAAGATATCATCTCCAATTCAAAGCAATTCTGCTCAGCACTCTGACACCATAAGAAAGTGCTTTTTCGTTAAAATTATATTTAGGACTGTGAGGTGGAAATATTTCTTTATCTTCCTCCGAATAGCCAAGCCACATATATACTGAAGGAATCTCTTTTGTGAAATAGGCAAAATCTTCTCCACCTGGAGCCGGTCTATCTATATCCACAAAAGCATCTCCACCAAGAATATCTCTGGCAGAACGGGCGGCCAGATCCACCATTTTTTCATCATTTACTGTAGGTGGATAACCTCTGGTGTAATCAACCTCAGCTGATGCTCCCATTGCTTCAGCAGTTTTTTCGCAAATTTGTTTAATTCTTTTTTCTACCTTATCTCTAACCTCTTCGTTAAATGTCCGCACAGTTCCTTCTAAATTAACTCTCTCCGGAATTGTGTTATAGCGCGTGCCGCCGATAAATTTACCAATTGTAACTACGGCCTGTTCAAAAGGATCTACATTTCTGCTGACAATTGTCTGTAGATTATTAACGATCTGTGAAGCTGCTACAACAGGATCAATACCCAGATTGGGAAGTGATGCATGTGCACCTTTGCCGGTTACTTCAACTGTTATTGGATCTGATGCTGCCATCATTGGACCTGTCCTTGCACCGATTTCTCCCACCTTTAATTTTGGCCAGAGATGAATTCCTACAGCTGCTGAAACTTCCGGATCTTTGAGCACACCTTCCTTAATCATATACTTAGCTCCTCCACCATGTGGTGCATCTTCTTCGGCCGGCTGAAAGATCAGTTTAATATTTCCATTTATCTCCTCTTTGAAATCCACCAGAATTTTTGCCAGTGCCAGCCCCATTGCAGTATGCCCGTCATGGCCGCAGGCATGCATAACACCTTTATTTTCAGAAGCAAAATCCAGCCCTGTTTCTTCATCCATCTCCAGAGCATCCATGTCAAATCTAAAAGCAAGTGTCCTCCCTTTTTTCTTTCCTTTGATCAAAGCTGCTAATCCTGTATTATAAAATCCAGTTTTAACCTCAATACCAAGATCTTTTAGTATATCTTCTACCTTTTTAGAAGTTCTGAACTCACTACGGCTTGGCTCTGGATGCCGGTGTATATCTCTTCTTATTTCAATCATCCAGTTTTCCAGAGAGTTTACTTTTTCTACAATCATCTCATTAAGTTCTTTAGCAGACAAAAAATCTACCTCCTTTTTTGAAAAAATAAAGACAGTTAAATTCACCTGAATTATTTAAAACAGGCAGGGAAATAAATCCCTGCCTTTATACTAATAATTAAAGAAAAATACCAGCTCCTGGACCAATAGGTAAATCTGCGAAATACCAGATGGCCAGCAGTATAATCCAGACAACCCCAAATGCTATAGTATAGGGCATAATATAGGATATTACTGTACCAATTCCACTATCTTCATCATACTTTTTCATAAATCCAAGTACTATCGGGAAATATGGAAACAGTGGTGTTATCGCATTTGTGGTAGAATCTCCAATTCTGTACGCAAGTTGAGCAAATGCCGGTGAATGATCCAGCATCATAAACATCGGTACAAAAACCGGTGACAGCAGTGCCCACTTTGCAGAACCACTGCCTATAAATAAGTTAATAAACATACTGACTGCTATTACTCCTACTACCATCGGGAAGCCAGTAAAGTTGAACATTTCAAGCAAATCTGCCATTTTTACGGCAAGGATCATACCGAGATTTGTCCAGTTAAAGTAGCTTACAAACTGGGCAATGATAAAAACAAGTACTATATATCCTGCCATGTCTTTCATAGCTTCTCCCATCAACCTTGGTACATCTGCTTCCGATTTTATTGTTCCAACTGTTTTACCATAAGCAATACCAATTGCTATAAACCAGAAAAGAATAAATGGTACTATCCCGCTGAGAAAGGTTGAAGGAATTAAACTTCCACCGGGTCCTCTAAGAGGAGATCCCTGTGGTATCATAGCAGCAACAACCAGAGCCCAGTAAATAGCTGTTACAATTCCGGCATTTTTAAGACCTTTACTCTGCTGGTCTGAAACACTTAAGTCTCCATCATCTTCAATTTCCTGTTCTGCAACATATTCTCCAGCCTGAGGTTCAACAAACTTCTGTGTGACCCAGGCACCTACTACTGTAAGTACAAGAGTAGAAACAACCATAAAATAATAATTAACAGCAGGAGAAATTGTAATTCCAGCCTGCATAGATTGGGCGGCCTCTTCAGTAATTCCTGCCAGCAGTGCATCTGTACCTGCTATAAGGAGGTTGGCGGTAAAACCAGCACTTGCTGCTGCATATCCTGCAGCTATACCAACAAGAGGATTTCTTTTAGTCCCATAAAATATAGCACCCGCAAGTGGAGGAACTATAATAACCGCTGCATCAGAGGCAATATTCCCACAGATACCGATAAGGAATATGGCACCCAGAAGCAGTTTTTCTGGAGCACCTAACATAAACTTTTTCATAAAAGCTGACATAAGACCGGCTTTTTCGGCCAGACCTATACCGAGCATCATCCCTAAAACCAGACCCAGAGGTCTAAATCCGGTAAAGTTGCTGAGCAAATTTAGTATCATATATTCTATTCCTTCACCACTCAGCAAATTTCTGGCACTAACATTAGATCCATCTGTTGGATGTGTGACTTCTATTCCTGCTATTCCTGTGACAAAAGATACTAAAACCATCAGAACAGTTAGAATAACAAACAGTGTAAACGGATGAGGTAATTTATTTCCTGTTCTTTCAACAAAACTTAAAAACCTGTAAAACATTGACTGTTTTTCACTACTCACTTCTCTTTTTTCTGTCAATGTAAAAAACACCTCCAAAAATTTTGTTCTTACTCAGTATTATACTTTTTCAAAAAACTTCAGTATTCACCTCCTTTTTGCATATAGTTTTCTTACCTGAGTCATTTTATAAATAATTAACTCATATTAATTTTTTATTCAAGGTTTGTTCCAAAAATCCTTTATTATAATAAAGTTTTTATATATTTCTCCCCAAAAAATTTATTGAAGGTATCTTTTCCTGCAGTATTTCAAATTCTATTTCTGAATACAGATATTTATAAAGTAAGTTGAGCAAACCAGCCCCCTGCTTTATACCGGATTTAAAAAGCTGATAAAATATTTTGTAATCTTCTTCATCTAATATTTCGTTATTAGTATTCCCACTGTAGCTGTATAGAGAAAGATCCTCTTTTAAAAATAAATTGAGCAGTTTGAAAAGTATAAATTTAAATTTAAATGGACTATAAAATAAATTATGAAATTTCTTAAAATCAAGATATGATTTCTGCAAAAAGTCAATTTCTTCATTATAAAAATATACTGAATTAAGTATATGAAAGTATAATTCTTCGATTTGAGCAGGAAGCCTGTCACCAACATTAATGTAATCTGTAGGTTTTAAAAAATCAGCTCCAGTACCCCATTCTTTTTTAACAA
Source organism: Bacillota bacterium (assembly GCA_051747745.1). GTDB lineage: Bacteria > Bacillota > Halanaerobiia > Halanaerobiales > Halanaerobiaceae > QPJE01. Next base: position 29,127 of record JBNJGL010000018.1, read on the forward strand.
GATAAATATCGAGGCTCATCTCAATTCTCTTATGTCTGTCACCCTCTCCATCACGGGAATAAACAAAAGGATGTACCTTCATATCCAGCGAATAGTGCAGCAGAAATCCGGCGATATATGCCAGCATTCTTTTTTTTATTTCTTCATTTATGCTTTCATTATCAAATATATTCTTTAGATATATTATTAATTCTTCAAGCATCTCTTTAGTTTTTTCCTGATGCATCATTTCTGCTGCTTTTATGCCACCACTTCCCTCTTCCCATGGTAAAAAGTTATTAAAAAAGAGAAAATCAGGACCCTGACAGCCGAAATTATAATAATTCATCTCACTGAACAGTAAATTTTTGAATTCATCATTTTTAAGCTCTTTAATTATTTCTTGACCGGAAATTATATGTGTCCAAAAATCTGGCATGACAAACTTCCTTTCTTTAAAGTACATTTTGTGGGAGAACCATATTTTATCTTTTTATAATAATTTTTTCTATTATCAATTACTGTCTGGCTTCTTTTCTTCCTTTTTCTACATCTACAGCTGACAGCATAATCATACCCAGTATAAAAAATAGAGCAACAGCCAGTATCCCATTTCTACCGGATCCTGTTGCCTGTGATACTGCCGCAAAAACTGTTGGGCCTACAACTGCAGCAAATTTACTGGATACTCCAAAAAACCCAAAAAATTCAGCCGATTTATCTCTGGGGATCATACTGCCGTAAAGAGATCTGCTTAATGCCTGTGCTCCCCCCTGTACCAGACCAACTAAAGCAGCAAGAATCCAGAAATCCAGTGCTGTGCTGAGAAAAAAACCATATACTGTAACAAAAATATAAATCGTCAGTGCTGCAAATATACCTTTTTTTGCCCCAAAATGCTGGCCCACTTTTCCAAAAAGAAGTGCAAATGGTATTCCTATAAACTGTGTAAGAAGTAAAGCACCTATCAGATCAGACTGCCCAATTCCTATTTCTCGTCCATAGATAGCTGCCATTCTGATTATTGTCCCAATACCATCATTATACAGCCAGAATGCAAGCAGAAATTTCCACAATTCTCTATATTTTTTTATATTTCTAAAAGTATTTTTTAATCTCCTGAATCCTATAATACTCTGCTGGCGAAATGAAATTTTTTCGACTTTAATTCTAGCAGAAGGAAGATAAATAAATGCAGGTATCGAAAATAGAAGCCACCAGACTGCAACTGTCACAAAAGATATCCTTACAGCTTTGATGGAGTCTGATATTAAAAATAGATGTGGTCTGGAAATCATAAGAAGATTTACAGCAAGTAAAATTCCTCCTCCCAGATAACCTGCTGCATAACCTAAAGAGGAAATATAATCTATATTCTCATCTGAAGCAATATCTGTTAAAAATCCATCATAAAATACATTACCTCCTGCAAATCCAATATTTGCAGTTATAAATAAAAGAGAGGCTGCAATATAATTCCCTCTGCTGACAAAAAACAGTACTGCAGTAGCAGATGTCCCCAGAAAAACAAAAGCTTTAAGAAAAGTCTTTTTGGAATCACTGTAATCCGCAGCAGCACCCAGCACAGGAGAAAGTGCAGCAATAATTATCATTGCTGCTGTTTGAGTATAACCCCAGTATGATGTGGCAATATGTGCCGGTAGATGGACTGCAGCTACATCTTTGTAAAAAATAGGCAGTACTGCTGCCAGAACTGTGGCCGCAAAAGCAGAATTGGCCCAGTCGTAAATGACCCAGGAATATATGGTCTTTTTTTGTTGGTTCATAATTATCATCTCATTTTTAAGATAATATACTCTGATTATTTAAATTCTTTATTAATTTTCTAAATTAACTTTCTAATGTAAACCTTTTTTATTATATTCTTTAAATTTTATTTTTTACCTTCTTTATTAAGTGAACTAATTAAATGAACTAATTTATCTATCCCAGTACATTAGATTCAATAGAATTTTATTGGCTATATTAAATAAAAAAATCCCTCTGGAGTGGCATTACCACTACAGAAGGATTTGAAAACACAAAATAAAATTTAATTTCATCACAGTCACTTAAAGCAGTTCATACCCTGCTTCTTCTACAGCTTTTTTAAAGTCATTTCTTCCTACTTTTTCATCATCAAAAGTTACTTCAGCTTCATCGCTTTTAAGAATCATATGAACATTTGAAACACCTTCAAGAGATTTTAAAGCTTTTGCAACTGTTTTCACACACATTTCACAGCTCATTCCACCTATTTTTAAAATTTCTTTCTTTTCTGCCATAATTTATCTCCCCCTTTTAAAGTGTTATTACCGTAATCCTAAATACTTTTTTAAAAAATAAATCAAGTGTAAATATTTGTTAAAAGAATACCACTGCCACTACTTATTGTCAAGTCAGCAGTTTACAAAAAAGTCCTTTCATAAATCATTTTAGAAAAAAGCGTATATCTGATTCCAGAGCAGTAAAATCGTAAAAAATATCGGTATCCAGAGAATCTGTATGGAAAAATCCTGATAGACAAAGTTATATAATTTTCTCGATCCATTAAAAATTGCATTATAGAAAAATGTTTCAAATACCTTTTCAGTATCAAACTTAATACTCTTTTCACCAATATTATAAACAAAGTTTAAAAATGTCTGCAGATAATTTTCCAGTGAAAGATCTTCTCTAACTTTAAATATAAAGCCTGACTTTCTCTTCAGAACAAATATTACAACAGCCAGATAAATAAGTGTATCTCTTATTCCTGATAATATATGGAAATCTTTATCTGCCAGCTGAGGTAGAAAACTGCTGTGTATTTCTGGAAAAAACCCGACTATAACTAATGCAGCTCCTCCTATCAGAAGTGCCGCAAGATCAGTTTTATAAACAGGATAACTGCTGATATCTTTCATAAAGCTATCAGATGAATATTCTCCATTTTTCTTGTTGAAAAATATCCAGTAAACTGTTCTGCCTGCATAAAAGAAAGTCAGTAATCCCAGAAAAAAGAAGATCATGTAATTTAAAAATCCGGAAGTCTGGGCTGATTTTATTAGATATTTGCTGTTGTATCCTGCGGTAAATATTACCCCACTGAGTGATGAAAAACCAAGTATTGTTACAAGACCATTTATCGGCCTCCTCAAAACTGCATCTTTGAAATTATACAGAACTCTAGTTCCAAACTCTTTCTGCCAGATACCACTTGCTATAAAGAGTGATGTTTTGGCAAATCCATGTGCTATAATATGGAGAACAGCTCCCAGAAATCCATATTTTCCTCCGGTTCCAATAGCAATTGCTATAAAACCAAGCTGGCTGACAGTACTATAAGCCAGCATAACTTTTAAGTCACTGGATCTGAAGGCCTTCCACCCTGCATATACTATCATTGTAAAGCCGAAGAAGAAAAGTACTGGATTACCTGTCTCTATAGGTATAATCTTCAAAAGAAAAATATAGCCCAGTTTTACTACCCAGCCAGAAAGAATTGCACTTACCGGTGCCGGTGCTTCAGAGTGAATCGGCGGCAGCCAGAAATGAAAACCAAATAGACCACTTTTCATTCCTACTCCCATAATAAGAAGAAATTGAAGTAAGGGAGAATCGATTACTCCAATTTTAGAATATCCAGCAGCATTTGCAGCCAGTGCCGCAAAAAGAAGTATACTGCTGCCGGCAAATTGAATAACAAAATACTGTCTGACCAGCTTCCAGCTGCTCCATGCCAGCAAAAAAGTTGTTGTCAGTGTTACAAGCTCCCATCCAAAAAGAAAGAAAAACCAGTCATTTGTCAGCACAACAATCAAAAAACTGATTAAATATACAAATGTTATAATATAATACCAGACTTTTTTTGTTTTTATGTAGTGCCAGGCTGCAAGTGCAGTCATTAAAGTTAAAACAGTTCCTACTGCTGCCAAAAATGGAAAATAACTCTCCCACATTATATTATTAGACAATTCTACCATTAAAAAATTCACAAATTAACCTCCCAAGATAAGTTCTATATATCTTTCTGCATTCATAATTTCTATAATGGAAATTTTCAGCGGCACTTCGAAAAATCTAAAAGAAAAACCTAAAAAGATTATCACAAATGTAAAAGCATAGCTAATAAAACTTACAATTTTTTCTCTATAAAAAACAGATAAAAGTGGTCTGTTATAGATTTGTTTTTTAAGATCATCATCTGTTAATTTAACTTCCTGAAATCCTTGTGCAATGTAACGCAAATAATATATAACAGCTGTTAAACTTCCAAATATAACAATAAAAGCTCCAAAAATATTTTTAGCTTCCAAAAATGCCAGTAAAATATACCATTTGCTCGCAAACCCAATTAATGGAGGCATGCCAATCATACTCAAAATCATTATTATAAATGCCACAAAAACAGTCTTATTTCTAAGACCAATACCTTTAAAGTCTTTATATTCATTACTTACAGCAAATTGAAGTAAATATCCACAAGCAATAAAAAGACCAGCTTTCATAAACATATGAGCAACTATATGCCACATTCCTCCATAAAATCCTGCTTCTGTATTAAGCATTAAAACAGCAAAAATCATTCCTATATGACCGATGCTCGAATAAGCAAGTAGTCTTTTTATATTGTCAGCCTGCAAAGCAAATACATGCCCTAAAAAACTTGAAAACAACGCTAAATTTATTAAAAATGTGTTTAAATTCAAAGAAACAAATATTTCAAATCCAATTACTGTCCAGAAAATCCTAATAAATATATAGAGATATACTTTTGATATAATTCCTGAAAGTAGAGCTGTTATTGGAGCAGGAGATGCATCATAAGTTTTGGGCATCCAGAAATGAAAAGGAAAAATACCGATCTTTATCAGTATACCCATCAAAAAAACAGAAACTATCATTAGCTGAACATTTTCTGGCAAAAATTTAAATTCTTTTGAAATTTCTGCCATATTTAAGGAGCCGAGATTATAATACATAAGTAAAACACCAAAAAATATAAACAAACCACCTATTATATTATAAACAAGATATTTTATTCCTGCTTCACTGGAGTTTTGATCACGCTGAAAAGCTATTAAAGCAGCAGAAGTAATTGTAAGCATTTCAATAAAAACATAAATATTAAACATATCTCCTGTCAGTACTGTTCCCTGGGCTGCTGCTGCTGAAAGAAAAACTAATACATAATATTTTCCTTCATGATGACCAATATACCCAATTGAATAAAGAATAACCAAAAGCAGACTAAATGTTATCAAAACAACAAATATTAGACTAAATCCATCCATAACAAGATTAATTCCTAACGGTGGTTTCCATCCTCCTAAATGATACTGCAAAAAGAAATCACCACTACATATATTTTTGTAATTATTTATCAAAATTCTTAAAACAATTAAAACTTCCGAAATAACACTTATCAAAACCATAAATCGACGCAACTTAACATTAACTAAATCAACAAGCGGTATAAGAAAAGCTGTGGTAAGTGGTATTACAATTAATAATAATATATTTAAATCCATTAATCAGCCTCCTAAAATAAGATTTATATATTTTTGCGGATTAAGCAATTCAGCAATTGCTGTATTAACAGGCATATCTAGTACTCTATATAACAAACCAAAGAATAAGATAGAAAATGTAAATATATAAATCACTGAGGATAGAATTTGTTTTTGCTTTTTTGAGCTAAAGGATTTTTCTTCAAATTCGTCTATTTTATCTTTAGAAAAATCTTTGCCTTCATATGCTCTACTAATATATCTTAAATAATAAACCATAGCGATTAAACTACCTGCTATAACAATGAAAGCTCCAAAATAATGATTAGCCTTTAAAAATGCCAACAGTACAAACCACTTGCTAACAAACCCAAAAAGAGGCGGCATTCCTATAGCTCCAAGACAAATTATTACAAAAGATGCAAATGCAATTTTTTCTTTATAGCCAACACCTTTAAAATCATGAATTTTGTGTGATACAGTTTGTTTTAATATATAACCACTTGCAAGAAAAAGACCTGATTTCATTAATAAGTGACTGATAATGTGAAGCATTCCTCCATAAAATCCTGCTTCTGTATTGAGCATAAGAACAGCTAAAATCATACCAATATGTCCGATGCTGGAATAAGCAAGCATTTCTTTTAATTCATCTGCCTGAACTGCAAATATATGTCCCATTATACTTGATACAAGTGCCAGATCTAGAACAAAAGTTGAAATATGTAAATCAGAAAGAATTTCAAAACCTATGACTGTCCAGAAAATCCTTAAAAAAATATAAAGGTAGACTTTCAAAAGTATTCCTGACAATATTGAACTAATTGGTGAAGGACACGAGCTGTGTGCTTTTGGCAGCCAAAAATGAAAAGGAAATATACCCAATTTAATGATAAGCCCCAGAAGAAAAAAGAAAATTATAATAAACTGTGTTAAGGTATTTAGTTGATGAAATGAAACAGCTATTTCTGCCATATTTAATGTTTGAAGATTATAATATACTAAAATTAAACTTATAAAGTAAAAAACCCCACCTGAAATACCATAAAAAAGATACTGCATTGCCGCTCGTGTATTTTTAGGATTTTTTTCAAAAGCAATTAAAGGAGTAGTTACAACTGCTATTATTTCTATAAAAAGATACAGTGTAAAAATATCTGCTGTTAGAACTGCTCCCTGTATTGAAGAAAAAACTAAAAAGAAAAGGAAAAAATAACTTTTTCTCTTATTTTCAATATAATATAATGAAAAGATAGTAATTAAAAACATAGAACTTGTAATAACTATAGAAAAAACAAAACTTAAATTGTCCATAGCAAAATTAATAGAAAAAGGAGGGCCCCATATATATAAATTTCTTGTAATAAAAAAATCTCCACTTTTTATTACTGAAAAATTACTAAAAAGCATATGATATATAATAAAAAGTTCTGCTGATACACTTAACATCACAAAAGTATTAATAATATCTATTTCAAACTTATCTTTTATTTTATCTAATATTAATATAATAAAAGAACTTATAAATGGTATGAAAATCAGGAGAAAAAGCTCCAGATTCATAAACTGCATTAATCGTTCAACCCCTTTATTTTATCTTTTTCGATACAGTGGGTAAATTTGTTAAGCTCAATAATTAAAGTCAAAATCAATGCTGTTGTACTTGCCCCTATTACAATACCTGTTAATGTAAGTGCCTGTGGAACTGGATCATTAAAATTATGCGATATATTACCAAGATAGTGAATTGGAATTTCTCTTCCACTATTACTATTTACAATAACCCAGAAAAATATAGAGGCTTCCATTAAACTCATACCTATAACCATTTTTATCAAATTGTTTTTTGCTACCATTGTATACATTCCAAGTGTAAAAATCGATGCAAATACCAAATTGTTCAGCATATTATAGATCCTCCTCAAAAGTTTTCTGGATCATGCTGTAAAATATTATTGCAAGTCCTGCTCCAACTTTTAATCCAACTCCAAAATTTATAATCGGTATACTTCCAGCACTAATTAGTGTTCCAGTCTGTCCACCAATAAAGTTAAGATTACCCAAAAAATATCCTTCTATATAAATTCCTAATATCCCTGCAAAAATAAATATAGACGCCCCAGTGGTTTCCATAACTGTCTTCATCTGAGGACTGTATCTTTTATAGTCAAATGCACTTCCATAAACAATACTAAAGATTATAGAAATAGCTGCCAGTACTACTCCACCCTGAAAACCACCTCCAGGTGAAAGATGACCATGTGTAATAATATAAAAACTAAAAAGTGCAATAAACGGGGTAATTATACCTAAAGTTCTTTTTACTATAAAAGAAAGGCCCTGTGAGGATACAGGCAGCATTTTACGTGATAAAATTAGCACAACACCACTAACTGCTGCAAAGATAACGGTACTTTCTCCCATAGAGTCAAATGCTCTATAATCATAAAGAATCGATGTTATTAAATTTAAAGACCCTGTTTCTTTTAATCCTGATTTTATTATATAATCTGATATTCCTATATCAGTTACTGCAAAAAGTGGAAGAGAATTAATACTTTTAAATAATACAAGAAAAGCACTGAAAAAAACCAATATGTATAATTTTTGTTTGTAATTTTTTTTAATTTATAACACCTCCCCCAATAAAATATCAGGAATTTCTCCGTTTAATCTGACTAATTGCACTCATAAAAATTGCTGTATTAAGACCTGCACCTATTATTGCTTCAGTAAGTGCTACATCAGCAGATTTATGAATCATATATAAAGCAGTAAGAATTATAGAAAAAATTGATAAGAAAATTATCGAAACCAATTCATCATTTGACAGTACAGACATAAAAGCTGTCAAAATTAGAAACAAAAGCAACAATATTTCAAGAATTTGCATCTGTATCTCTCCCTAAATAATCAGAATAAACATCTACATTGTATTCTTGCGGCAGTGCAATTTTTCTTCTGTAAGAGGCTCGCGCAATTGCATGGGTTGCCATGGGATTAGAGAAGAGAAAAAAAGCTCCAATTAATAAAACTTTCATACTTAAGAAAAACTCCCAGACATATATAGCAGTTCCCAGGGTCACGAGTACAGCACTTATTGTCAGCACAACAGCACCGGCATGGATTCTTGTATATACATCAGGAAATCTAAGCAGGCCAAGTACTGTAACAACAGCAAAAACAGCTCCTGTTGACATTAAAAAGTAAGCAACAATTTCATTTATTCCCATTATTTATACAGCTCCCCATGCTCAAAATATTTTGCATAAATTAGAACATCTATAAACAGCAGTACTGCATATGCAAGTACTATATCTATTAACAGATACAGATCATATTCCAGTGCTATTAACAGCATAACTATTGACATAAAAATACCAATTGCATCAGCACCAATTAAACGATCTGTAATTGTAGGCCCCTTTATTACACGATATGATACTATCATTGATAGTATTGTGAAAAAAATAGCAAGTCCTATTATCATTCAAAAATCACCCCTAGCCATCTTTCAAAACGAGCAATTATTTTCTTTTTCAATTCGGCTTCTTCCACTGTTTCTACATCTATCCAGTGGATATAATATACCTGTTCTGTTTTATCATAATCGAGAGTTAGTGTTCCCGGAGTTAAAGTAATAAGGTTAGCAAGCAGAGTCAATGCTGTTATATCTTCCAGCTCTGTCTTTACTTTAACTATTCCCGGGTTAAAGGAAGGTTCTTTTTCAAAAACATGATAAGAAACTTTTAATGCTGCCATGACTGCTTCATAGAAAAAAACAGGAACAAAAAGTAAGATAAGAAAAAATTTGCGTATGTAAAAATACCAGGGCTGTTTTTTATCAGGAGTACTAAACAGCATGTCACTAAAAAAAACAGTTATCAGGACAGAAGCTGCTGTACCAACAATTAAAACATCATATGATATTCTTCCCGAAAAAATTATCCAGACAGACAGTAAAAAAAAGAATGAAAATATTCTCTGCAGCATTTATCCACCTCCAGTTTATTTTTTAACTTTTATTATACTGCCCTGCCGTTTTCGGACAGGGCAGCAATTATCTTTAAAAAATTACTCCTGAGCTATTCTGTATATCTTTAATACATCTGCTTTGTTCAGTTTGAGGAAATTACCTACCGGCCCATCTTCTGTACATTTTTCTGCCATTTCTTCCAGTCTATCACCGGGAATACCCAGTTCATCAATTGTTGTCGGCATACCGATAGAACTAAAATACTCTCTTGTCTTTCTAATTCCTTCCTGTGCTGTCCAGTTTAGATCACTAAAATCTGGATCTACATCCCACACACGTACAGCAAACTGAGCAAATCTTTCTACATCATGTTTATATACATATTCCATCCAGGCTGGAAATATAACTGCTAAACCAGCACCATGTGCTACATCATATATTCCACTCAGTTCATGTTCTATTTGATGTGAGGCCCAGTCTTCTTCTCTTCCAGTTCCGAGCAGCCCATTATGTGCTATAGTGCTGGCCCACATTATTTCAGCTCTAGCAGGATAATTATCATTTTCTTTCAATGCTTTTGGAACATTATTTATCACTGCTTTTAATGATCCTTCACAGAGTCTATCAGTAAAATCTACATCAGGTGTGTTGGTAAAATATCTTTCCATAATATGTGCCATAATATCTGCTGCACCGGCAGCTGTCTGATAATCAGGTAATGTATATGTTAACTCTGGATTCATAATTGCAAATTTTGGTCGTATTTTGGCAGTACCAATACTTCTTTTGTACATACCGTCCATATTTGTTATTACAGAACTGGTGCTAGCTTCACTTCCAGCCGCAGGAATGGTTAGTACCACACCAACCGGAAGTGCCTGTTTAATTTTAAGCTGGCCCTGATACAGTTCCCACACATCACCATCATAATAGTGGCCAACTGCAATCGCCTTAGCTGAATCAATAACACTTCCACCACCAACAGCCAGAATAAAATCTACATTTTCTTTTTCTACCAGCTCTATTCCCTCTCTTACAAGATCAACCCTGGGATTGGGTTTTACTCCCCCCAATTCTACATATTCTATGCCTGCGTTTTCTAATGATTCAACAACTTTATCATAGGTGCCGTATTTTTTGATACTGCCTCCGCCATAATGGAGCAGAACTTTTTTGCCGTATTTCGAACTGTATTTTCCTGCTTCTTCTTCCGTATTTTTTCCAAAAACTATTTTAGTTGTATTTTGAAAAACAAAATTCTCCATTTATTTTCCTCCCATACAATATTTTTTAAAAATTTATTCCACAATAATATTTTATCACACTTTTACACGTATTTTATTAAATATTTTACTAAATTAAAATTTTTTTGTATATTTTTATCCATTTTACAGATAATTACATTTCAATCACTGTTTTCAATTGAATCTCCGGTCAGTTCTTCTTTAAGTTCTTCCAATCTGTTGAAAAAAGAAGTGAGAAGTTCAGGTCTGTCTGTTATATATCCATCTGCTTTAAATCTAGAAAGAATTTTTATCTGCCATGATTC
>JBNJGL010000019.1:0-39194 GCA_051747745.1 Bacillota bacterium
TCGTACAAGCACTGTTTAAGGTAGATTAACGAAAAATGCCTAAAGTTCCGCAAATACCCTTTTTGTGTGAGAACCTTATACAACAATAAAATAATTTCTTGATTATAGTATTTCTTTTGACGAATAATAAAAATTTGTCATAGCAAAAAGGATTAATAAAAAGAATGTTTAATATAGTATGTAGAGAAGAGGTGCAATTATGGTTTTGAAATCTTTAAAAAATAAAATAGATGCAGAAAAAGATTTTCTTGTAGAAAAGATAATGGAAGAACAGATCAGACTTCAGCCTGAAATAAAAAGTAGATATACAGAGAGAATGATAGATAAAACCAGAGAAGATATTGCATATAATCTTGATTTTTTGACACAGGCAGTTTTTATTGAAGAAAAAAATATTTTTAGCCGCTATTTTGTCTGGTTAAAATCAGTTTTAGAAGGATATAATTTAGATAAAGATGTTCTGGAAAAAAATATAGCTGCAATGAGAACAGTTTTTTCTGACTTTTTAACCGATCAGGAATTCAGTAAAGTAGATTTGTATCTTAATTCTGCATGTGAAGAAATTAATAAATCAAATTATAAAAAAAGTTTCTTAGAAAAAAGCAATCCTTATTTTGATATGGCAGAAAAATATCTTAATTACCTTCTGACAATGAAAAGAAAAAAAGCTGTAAATCTAATAAGAAAAATGGCCGAAGCAGGTACTTCAGTGGAAGACATATATTTAAAAATTTTTCAGCCGGTACAGTACGAAATAGGGAGGCTGTGGCAGCTCAATAAAATTTCAGTAGCAGAGGAGCATTATGCTACTTCAATAACCCAGCTTGCGATGTCGCAGTTATATCCATATATTTTTACCGCTGATGAAAAAGAATTCAGCTGTATAACGGCCTGTATCGGAGATGAATTACATGAACTCGGCATCAGAATGGTTGCAGATTTACTGGAAATAAACGGTTGGGATACTATTCATCTGGGATCAAATACCCCACTCGAAGAAATTGTAAATACTGCAGCAGAAAAAAGGGTAGATTTGCTGGCGATTTCTGCAACAATGCCCATTTACGTTAAAGATATTGTTGATCTAATAAAAATGATAAAAGAAGAGGAAAAACTTAAAGGAGCAAAGACCATTGTTGGAGGAGGACTATTCAACGGTAATACCGGACTCTGGAAAAAAGTAGGAGCAGATGCATATGCAGCAGATGGCGCAGATGCTGTCAGGAGGGCTGGTGATCTCTGTGTTAAATAGAGATGATAAGGGATTGGTGCTGATACTTGATGACAGGGGAATAGTTAAAGATAAAATTTTCAGCACATTTAAAAAAAATATTATATCCTGTGAGAATTCATTTGTGGAGCTGATTGATAGTGCCAGTATAGAAAAATATTTTCAGCTTATTACTGATCTCAAGGATAATCAGGTTGTATTTGGCAGGGAAATAAATTTAAAAATTGAAGGTAATATAACAACATTTTTGATATCTGCTGTCAGAACCCACGAAAATAAATCAATGTTTATAATTTCCAATCAGCTGGACAGTATTTTGAACTATTATGAAGAGCTGATGAAAATAAATAATCAATATGTTAATAATATTAGGCAGGTTATAAAAGAGCGTATTAGTGATAAAAAAGAAGATAGAGCCGACTCTGATGTTTATAATGAAATGAGCAGATTAAACAATGAAATGATTAATCTGCAGCGCAAGTTGAACAAAAAAAATATAGAAATAGAAGCTCAAAAAGAGAAATATAGAATAACCCTGGCCAGTATTGGTGAAGGAGTTATTACAAGTGATAATAAAGGAAAAATTAAATATATAAATCCCAGAGGTGAAGAATTGATAGGCTGGAATCTCAAAGATGCAGAAAATAAACCCTGTGGAGAAATTTTTGAACTGGAATTTCCAGAAGAGGATGTAAATGGAGAGGCTGCTGCAGTAGACTGCCAGAAATATCTTACAGATGATGGAGTAGATATGATAAGTAATTGGGAAGCTTTTTTGAAGAAAAAAGATGGAGAAAAATTCCCTGTAGAATTTTCTATTTCAAAAATAAAAAGTGGAGGTATTACATCCGGCAAAGTTATAGTTTTTAGAGATATAAGTGAACGAAAAAAAGCAGAGAATAAACTGAAAAAATTTGCATCTACAGATATTCTTACAGAGGTTTTGAACAGAAGGGCTGGAATTGATTATCTGCAGAAACAGATGGAAATTGCCGAGGAGAGAGAAGAAGAACTGTCGATCTTTTTTCTGGATGTAGATGGTTTAAAAAGAATTAATGACAGATATGGTCATTTAGAAGGTGATGAACTTTTAAAATCGGTTGGGAATATTTTGCAGAAAAGTCTGCGCCAGCATGATGCTGTAATCAGGCTGGGGGGAGACGAATTTCTTGTTGTTATGCCTGGAACTGATCGGAAATCTTCCGAAAAAATCTGGGAAAGAATAGCAGAAAACTTTAAAAAAGAAAATAAAGAAAATAATAAAAAATATAAGATAAGTGTAAGCAGAGGTACAGCAGTTTACAGAAAAGATTATAAATTAAGTTCTGATCAGCTGATAAATCTGGCAGATGAGCGGATGTATAAAGAAAAAGAAAAAACTTCATTCAGGCAGAACTAATATAAAAACTTTTGCTTGTAATTATGAGAGGTGAACAACATGGAGAACCTTAAATTAAGTTCAATTATATTAAACAATTCTCTTTTGAGTTATTTAACGTCTGCAGCTATTATAATAATTGGATACATTTTTATCAAAATATTTGATAGAGTTTTCTTTACTAAAATCTGTCAGCTGGTCGATAGAATATCTTTCTCTTTTTCCGAGCTGTTTCAGAAAATTGTAAAAAAGAGGGGTTATGCACTCTTTTATATTATTCTTTTATATTTGAGCCTTTCGCAGCTTAATATTATGAGACAAATAGACAGCTTTATCAATATTGTACTGTTAATTCTATTGGTATATTTTACAGTTTTGATTATAATTGATGTAACACTATTTTTCCTAAAAAAATACTGGCGCAAAAAAGATGCAACTGAAGAGCAGCAGAAGGTATTTAGTGCTTCAACATTTTTTATCAAAGTAATTATCTGGTTTGCTGCACTGCTTTTTATCCTCGACAATTTGAATATCGAGATAACAGGTTTAATAACCGGCCTTGGAATTGGTGGTATTGCAGTGGCATTTGCTGCCCAGGCCATTCTGGCAGATATTTTTAATTATTTTACGATCTTTTTTGACAAACCATTTGACATAGGAGATTTTGTTATTGTTGGTGATTACAAGGGTACCATAGAACATATAGGTATCAAAACTACGCGAATTAGAAGCTTAAGTGGAGAACAGCTGGTTATTTCTAATACTGATCTCATGAATTCAAGAATAAACAACTACAAAAGGATGCAGAGAAGAAGAATTAATTTTAGCTTTGGAGTTACATATGATACCCCACTGGAAAAGCTGAAGCTGATTCCGGAAATGGTAGAATCTATCATCAAAGAAATAGATAAAACAGAATTTGATAGGGCACATTTTAATGAATATGGAAACTACAGCCTTATTTACCAGGTGGTTTATTTTATAAATGATAGTGATTATAAAATATATATGGATATTCAGCAGAACATAAACTTCAGATTGAGAGAAAAGTTCGATCAAGCCGGTATAACATTTGCCTACCCAACTCAGACGATTCATATAGCTGAAAATGGAAATAACAGCAGCACTGATTCCACACCTGACAGTACAAATCAGGAGGTGAGCAAAAATTAATTACGACTACAGTTTGAGAGAAATAATTAATATTGATGTACTTCAGAGTATTCAGGATAAATTTGCAGAAGCTACAGGTCTGGCAGCTGTTATAGTTAATAGAGATGGAGTACCTGTTACCAAATGCAGTCGGTTTACATCATTTTGTAATACGGTTCGCTCCTGTGAAAAAGGCTTTCAGAACTGCAAAATGTCGGATGCTCAGGGAGGAATCAGAGCCAAAGAAGAGGGGCAGTCAAAACCTTATGTGTGCAAGTCAGGTCTTATTGATATGGCAGCACCTATAATTTTAGAAAACAGATTTATTGGAACAATACTCTGTGGGCAGATTATATTAGAGGAAGACGGCCGGGAAGAAACATTTGCCAGGGTAAAAGAGAAGACAAAAGATTATGATATAGATTTTAAAGAACTGGAGAGGGCATTTGAAAAAATAGAGGTTCTCCCGAGAAGCCGGGTCATTGCGGCAACAGAATTTCTTTCCATCACTGCTAATTATATTGCAGAGATGGGGCTGGTAAATATCTATCAGCAGGAATTGATAGAAGAGTCGCGGACGAGGCGAAAATTAGAACAGCATTTAAGGACAAAAGAGCTGAAAGTTCTTCAGTCCCAGGTAAATCCTCACTTTCTTTTTAATGTACTTAATTCTATTGCCCGACTTTCTCTGATAGAAAATGCAAGAGAAACAGAAGAAGTTGTTTATGCACTTTCTGATCTACTCCGCTACAGCCTGCGCAATATAGAAGAAGTTGTAAAATTGGAAGAGGAACTGAGCTGTGTACAGGATTATATTACCATTCAGCGTAAACGTTATGGTGATAAATACAACTTTGTAATAGATATAGATGATGATATTTTAAATATTAATATTCCACTGCTTACCATACAGCCCCTCCTGGAAAATGCCATAATACACGGATTAAAAGATCAAGAATCTGGAACTGTTAAAATACTTGGTAAAAGAAAAAGAGATAAAATAATTATTACTGTTGAAGATAATGGCGCAGGTATGGACAAAAGCCTTTTGAATAATTTATTGAAATATGATGATAATAAAGATAAGGTAAAAAGTCATATCACCGGGATAGGTGTCAATAATGTTCATAAAAGACTGCAGCATTATTTTGGAGAAAAATATGGTCTTGACATAAAAAGCCGTCCTGGAAAGGGAACAGAAGTTAAAATCAATCTACCTGGTGAAAGTCTACAGTAATGGAGGGTTGAAGTTGTATAAAATACTGGTTGCAGATGATGAATATCTGGAAAGAAAAGCACTTAGAATTATTTTAGAGGCTAGAGATGATATCAATAATGTAAAGATAGTTGCTGATGCAGCAAATGGGCGAGAAGCAGTAAGACTTGCTCGTGAGACCGAACCTGATATTATATTTATGGATATAAAAATGCCGGGAATGGACGGCTTGAAAGCAGTAAAAATGATTAAGGATGATTTACCTGACGCAAAATTTGTTGTCCTTACAGCATATGATGAATTTGAATATGTACAGCAGGCATTAAAACTGGGTATAAAAGAATATCTTTTAAAACCTGTAAAACCGGAAAAAGTAATAGAAGTAGTGGTTAAACAGATTAAACAGATTAAATCAGTTAAAGCCGAAGAACAGAAGCGTAAAGAAATGAAGGAAAAATTAGATATGATAATGCCGTATATAAAAATGTCTTTTGTGTTTGATCTGGTTTTTCTTAATATAGATACAGTAGAAGAAGTTAAAAGTAGAACTGAATTTTTTGATATTGATGATCTCCCATCAGCAGTTATGATTGCCGATATAGATGAATTTGCGCGGCGTACTGTCAATGAAGATGAAGTAAAAAGACAGATGCTGAAAAAAGAAGTATTCAGTGTGCTCAAAAATTTCGAAAGTCAATATCCTTCATTAATGGTTGTTCCAATGACAAGTGATAAAATAGTAGTACTTTATTTTGGAGAAGAAATAATATATGGGCGTCAGATAAAAAGCTGGTTGAGGCAGATCGGTCAGGAGATGTGTGAGGAAGTAATAAAAAATACAGATTTTACTATTACTGTTGGGATTGGGAATTATTATGATGATCCCAGAATGATGGATCGTTCATACCATGAAGCACTGGGAGCGATTAAAAATTCACTTCTGGCCAGAGATAGCTCTACAATTCACTGGGAAGATATAAAAAATGCAGATTATGAAGAATACCGCTATCCATATGATATAGAATGTATGCTGGTCGAAAAACTGAAGTCCAGAAAAACTTCACAGCTTCCAGAGCTGATAAATACACTATTTAACAGCTGGCAGATAGATGAAAACTTTGATTCTATGATAGTTAAATCCAGAATGCTGGAACTTTTGGGGGTACTTTCCCGCTCGGCTGTTGAAGCAGGAGCACAGTTTAAAGAAATATCACCACTCAATTATGATTATACACAGCAGCTGTTAAAAGTTAATTCCCCTGATCAGCTGAAAACCTGGTTGAATTCTCTTGTTGAGCAGTTAAATGAGAAAATTGATAATATGGGAGAGGAATTTAAAGAAAAGATAATTTATGATGGAGTAAAATATGTTCAGAGCAATTACTCTGATGATATCAGCTTATGTGAGGCAGCAGAGGCTGCCAATTTGAGTATTCACTACTTCAGCAGGCTTTTCAAAAAGGAAATGGGCTGTACATTTAAAGAATATATAACAAGATTGAGGATGGAAGAAGCAAAAAGGAAATTGAACAGAACAGATATAAATATCTGCAGTATCGCTAAAGAAGTCGGCTACAGTGAACCCAGTTATTTCAGCAAGGTTTTCAAAAAATATGAAGGAGTATCACCTTCAGAATATAGAAATTAGAGCAAATGACAATTTTTTATCATTGAATGACAAAAAATTGTCATTCTTTTTTTATTTATATATTTTTAATATTCACAAAATAAAAAATATATAAATAATATCAAAAAATTTCATCAAGAACGCAAGAATTTCTCAAGGTAAACTGTAATTTTTTTTTAATATATAAAGAGAGTGAAGAGAGATTAATATGTTTTCAAAATATTATTTTTGTGAAAGGAGGTGCAATAAATGGCCAGAGAGGCACTCGGACTTGTAGAAACTATTGGTTTTGTTGGCGCAATTGAGGCAGCCGACGCTATGGTTAAAGCAGCCAATGTTAAATTGGTTGGCTATGAGAAGATTGGTTCAGGTTATATCACAGTCATGGTAAGAGGTGATGTTGGAGCTACCAAAGCAGCAACCGATGCTGGTGCAGCTGCAGCAGGAAAAGTAGGTGAAGTTGTTTCTGTACACGTAATTCCACGCCCCCATGAAGATGTAAGTAAACTTCTACCAGAATAAAAATGGAGAGGAGGGTGAGAAAATATGGAAGAAAACAAAATTAATGATTTAGTTAACGAAGTTTTGAATAGAATTAAAGACACTGAATCATCAGCTGAGAAAGAAGCAGACAGCAAAAAAGACGCAAATAATAAAGGTGGTGAACCTAAATTGAATCTGGCTAATGAAGTAACTGAATTTGTTGGTACAGCAATGGGAGATACTATTGGTCTGGTCATTGCAAATGTAGATCCAGACTTAAGAAAACTAATGGGTATTGATCCTAAATATCGTTCAATAGGTATCTTTGGTGGTAGAACCGGAGCAGGTCCTCAGATCTATGCAGCAGATGAGGCAGTAAAGGCATCAAATACTGAAATAGTAAAAATCGAACTTCCTCGCGACACAAAAGGTGGAGCAGGACATGGTTCCTTAATTATCTTTGGAGCCGAAGAAGTTTCTGATGCAAGACGTGCAGTTCAGGTTGCACTGGAAGATTTAGAACGTACTTTTGGTGATGTTTATGGTAATGATGCCGGTCACCTTGAGTTCCAGTATACTGCAAGAGCGAGCAAAGCTTTAAATGCAGCTTTTGGTGCTCCAGAAGGGAAAGCATTTGGAATCACAGTTGGTGCTCCAGCAGGGATTGGAGTTATTATGGCTGATGTTGCAGTGAAGGCTGCTACTATTGATGTTGTAGCATATGCAAGTCCTTCTGAAGGAACAAGCCTGACTAATGAGGTTATTCTGCAGTTTAGTGGAGATTCAGGAGCAGTTCGTCAGGCAATTGTTTCCGCACGTGAAGTTGGGCTTAAGCTTCTAGGCAGTCTTGGATCTAAACCTGAGTCATCAACAAAACCCTATATTTAAAATATAATAACCGTAAAATATAATAATCGGTATTGTACAGTAAAACGAATTTAAGGAGGGAAAAATGTGAAAAGGTCCAAGCGTTTTGAAGAGTTAGAAAAAAGACCGATCAGTCAGGACGGATTTATCAAAGAATGGCCGGAAGCTGGTCTTATCGCAATGGAAGGACCAGAAGATCCAAAACCAAGTGTAAAGATCGAAAACGGAAAAATTGTTGAACTTGACGGTAAAAAGCGTACAGAGTTTGATATGCTTGATACTTTCATTGCCGACCATACACTTGATATAAATGAAGTAGAAAAAGTTATGGCAATGGATTCTAAAGACCTTGCCAAAAAAATAGTAGATGTAAATGTTTCCCGGGATGAAGTAAGAGAACTCGGGCTTGGGATGACTCCTGCCAAGGTGGTTGAAGTTGTCGGCCACATGAATGTTGTTGAAATGATGATGGCAGTACAGAAGATGAGGGCCAGAAAAACCCCATCCAATCAGTGCCACATTACAAATGTAAAAGATCATCCTGCTTTAATTGCAGCAGATGCTGCAGAAGCAGCAATGCGCGGTTTTGATGAACTGGAAACAACAGTAGGTATAGTTAGGTATGCTCCATCTAATGCTATTTCTCTTATGGTAGGTGCACAGACAGGCCGCCGTGGTGCACTAACACAGTGTGCTGTAGAGGAAGCAATGGAGCTGGAAATGGGTATGCGCGGATTTACAGCTTATGCAGAGACAGTTTCCGTTTATGGTACTGAACAGGTTTTTGTCGATGGTGATGATACACCATGGTCAAAGAGTTTTCTTGCCTCAGCCTATGCATCCCGCGGACTTAAAATGAGGTATACTTCTGGTACAGGTTCTGAAGCTGAAATGGGTTTTGCAGATGGTAAATCCATGCTTTATCTGGAAGCTCGCTGCCTCTACATGACCAAAGGTGCCGGTGTACAGGGTATACAGAATGGTTCAATTAGCTGTATTGGTGTACCTGGTGCAGTTCCTTCTGGAGTAAGAGCTATCCTGGCAGAGAATTTAATTGCCATGATGCTTGATCTTGAGTGTGCTTCAGGAAATGACCAGACATTTACTCATTCCCGCACCAGAAGAACAGCCAGAATGTTAATGCAGTTCCTGCCTGGTACAGACTTTATCTTCTCAGGTTATAGTGGTGTGCCAAACTACGATAATATGTTTGCCGGTTCCACCCATGATGTAGATGATTATGATGATTATCTAACTCTGCAGCGTGATCTCAAAGTAAATGGTGGCTTAGTACCGGTAGAAGAAGAAGAAGTTATAAAAATCAGGAACAAAGCAGCCAGAGCACTGCAGGCAGTATTTAAAGAATTAGGTATGCCCGAAATTACTGATGAAGAAGTAGAAGCAGTAACATATGCTCACGGCAGTAAGGATGTTCCAGATCGTGATGTAAGAGAAGACTTTAGAGGTATAGAAGAAATGCTTAATAAAGGAACTACTGGTGTAGAACTTGTTAAAGCACTGGCCAAACATGGTTTTGAAGATGTGGCTGACAGTGTATTCAATCTTTTAAAACAGAGAATTGCTGGAGATTATCTCCATACATCAGCTATTTTTGATGATAAATTCCACTGTATAAGTGCTGTCAATGACAAAAATGATTATGCAGGTCCTGGAACTGGTTATAGAGTGTCCGATGAACTCTGGGCTAAACTCAAAGATACCAGACTTGCCAGAGATCCAGCAGAAATTGGAGAATAATCTCAATATCCGGGAGGTGTAATAATGCAGTTAAATGAAGATGCAATTCGCCAGATTGTTGTTGATGTTTTATCAGGTATGTCTGAAGAAGAGAAAAATTCTACTTCTCAAACAGCTGTAGCTGAAAGAAAAGGTGATATGAGCATAAAAGAGATTGGACTCGCTAAAGAAGGCCGCAGTAATGATGAAGTAGTTATTGGTGTTGCGCCGGCATTTGGAAATAAACTTACTAAAACTATGATAGATGAAAAACACAGTAATATTTTGAGAGAAATTATGGCTGGTATTGAAGAAGAAGGATTAAAAGCAAGAGTTGTAAAAAATTATTCTACTGCTGATGTTGGTTTTGTCGGGCACAAAGCAGCTCAATTAAGTGGTTCGGGGATTGGAATTGGATTACAGTCAAAAGGAACAGTATTAATACATCAGAAAGATCTGAATCCACTTGCCAACCTGGAACTTTTTCCACAGGCACCACTGCTTGATTTAAAAACATATCGTCAGATAGGTAAAAATGCTGCCAGATATGCCAAAGGCGAAAACCCTGATCCTGTTCCAACCCGTAATGATCAGATGGCAAGACCTAAATATCAGGCAATAGCAGCTGTATTGTACAATAAAGAAGTTAAATACCTTGATCCACAGAAAAAGGTTGTTGAACTTGAAGTGAAATTCGAATAATAATTTAACTATCAGGAGGTGGATTTAATGGATAGAGATTTAGTAGAATCTATTGTGCGTAATGTTCTTGGTAATCTCGAAAAAGCTGAGGGTGGCAGTACCACCAAAACAGCCAATAAAGGCAGTAATGGCCTTTCAGATAAAGATTACCCGCTGGCAGAAAAAAGGGCTGACCTGGTAAAAACTCCTTCAGGAAAAACACTGGATGATATTCAGCTGAAAAAAATTCTTTCTGGAGATATGGATGGTTCAGAGTTGAGAATTACTGCAGAAACACTCTATCATCAGGCAGAAATTGCGAAATCTGTGGGCAGAGAGCAGTTTGCCAAAAATCTGGAAAGAGCTGCCGAATTAACTAAAGTAGAAGATGATAGAATTCTGGAAATATACAATGCTATGCGTCCATATCGTTCCACAAAGAAGGAACTGCTGGACATAGCAGATGAACTAGAAAGTAAATATGATGCAACAATAAATGCTAAATTAATTCGTGAAGCTGCAGATGTATATGAAAAGAGAAATAGGCTTAAAGGTGATAGATAAAGCTAACAGGTAGGTGGAATTATGGAATATATTGTAGGGGTCGATATAGGCAACTCAACAACAGAAGTTGCTGTCGGCAGAGTAGAAAATAAAAATATAGAGTTTATCTCAGATGGTATATATAAGACCACTGGATTAAAAGGTACAATAGATAATATTGAGGGTATTCTTGAATCATTAAATATAGCACTGAAAAAAATTGATTTAAGCTACCAGGATATTGATTTAATCCGGATAAACAAAGCTACACCAGTTATCGGTGATGTTGCAATGGAAACAATAACTGAGACTGTTATTACAGAATCTACTATGATAGGTCATGACCCCTGGACTCCTGGTGGAGTCGGCCTGGGTGTTGGAGTAACAACCAGGGTAGAAAATGTTGAAGACTGCCGTCCTGGTGATGATATTATACTTATCATACCAGGAGAAGTTGATTTTGCCAGAGCAGCAGATATTATCAATCAGGCAGCAGAACAGGGGATTAATATCAATGGTGCAGTGGCACAAAAAGATGATGCAGTACTTATAGTAAACCGCCTTAATAAAAAAATTCCAGTTATTGATGAAGTTAAATATATCGATAAAATACCACTTGGCAAAAAATCTGCTGTAGAAGTAGCCAGTCCGGGTGGTACAATCGATAAACTTTCCAACCCCTACGGCATAGCAACAATCTTTGAGCTTGACTCTGAAGAAACAAAACATATTTTCCCTGTGGCAAGATCATTGATCGGGAATAGATCTGCAGTTGTAATAAGAACACCGGAAGGTGATGTAGAAGAGCGGAAAATACCTGCTGGGAATCTTGTTATATTTGGTGACAGAGGAAAATCTGAAATAGGAATAGATGCAGGTGCAGAAGAGATAATGGATTCGGTAGAAAAAATTCAGCCGATAAAAGATGTTAAAGGTGAAGCAGGAACAAATGTAGGTGGTATGCTCGATCGCGTGAAAGAAACTATGAGTAAAGTAACAGATCAGCCTCTTGCAGAAATTAAGATAAAGGACATACTTGCGGTAAACACCTTTGTCCCAAAAGAAGTGAGAGGAGGACTGGCAGAAGAGCATGCAATGGAAAATGCTGTAGGACTGGCAGCGATGGTAAAAACAAGCCAGCTTCCCATGCAGAAAATTGCTGATAAATTAAAAGCAAAAACAGATATTGAAGTGACTATTGCCGGTGTTGAAGCTAATATGGCTATTCTGGGAGCACTCACAACTCCAGGTACAGATAAACCTTTTGTAATCCTGGATATGGGCGGAGGCTCTACAGATGCGGCGATGGTAACAAGAAAGGATATGGTATATACAACACATCTGGCAGGTGCGGGTGATATGGTCTCACTGCTGATTAATATCGAATTAGGTTTATCAGATGTTAAGCTGGCAGAGATGATCAAGACATTTCCACTGGCTAAGGTGGAGAGTATGTTCCATATAAGACATGAAGATGGGACAGTTAACTTTTTTGATGAACCACTACCACCAAAATTATTTGGGCGGGTGGTAATTCTTTCTGATGATGAGATGGTACCTATTCATACCAACCATTCTCTGGATAAAATTCGTCAGGTGAGAAGAGAAGCAAAACATGATGTTTTTGTCCGTAATTCAGAAAGGGCATTAAAAAGAATTATCCCAACAGGAAATATAAGAGATATTGACTTTGTTGTAATGGTAGGAGGATCTGCAATTGATTTTGAAATCCCGACGATGATTTCAAATCGACTTTCCGAATATGGAGTAGTTGCAGGTCGAGGAAATATTAGAGGAGTAATGGGCCCCCGTAATGCTGTTGCAACCGGGCTGGTGCTTTCTTATCTGGAAGAGGAGGGAAGTGTTTTAGATGAATGAGGAACAGTCTAAAAAACCTTCTGTGCACATCGGATTTGATGCGGAAATAGCAGGCAGTAAAATATTCAAAAATGTCTGTTATGGACTGGAAGAAGAAGGTATTCCCTTTTACTATTTTGCAGGTGAAGAAAAAAATGCAGAAGTACTAGCCTATCAGGCAGCACAGGGATCAAGGCTCAATGTAGGTGTAGGTATAGGGGCAGATAATAATATTGTACTTCAGCACAAAAAGCTGGATCTGGAAAAACCTTTTTTTCAGAAGAAAATTGATGCTAATTTTCAGGCGAAAATTATAGGTTCTAATGCCGCCAGACTGGTTAAAGGTATTCCGGTAAAAGAAATTCCCTTAAAAGATGAATTCACAACAGGCTCTGCTCCGGATATTAAGTTTGGTGAAAAAACTGAATTAGAATTTAAAAAATCAGAATCAGATTCTAAAGCAGATAAAGCAAAAAAATACAGTTTAAGTGACCTTGTTATAACTTCTAGAAGCAGCAGTTCTTCCGAAAATCAAAATCAGGAAATATCTTCTGATAAAAATGATGATAAAAGTAATGATTCTACAGAATTTAACGATTTTAATTTAAAAAATGAGGACAATATATCTGAAGAACAGCTTAATCTGCTGACTGATTTAATTATGGATGCAGTAAAAAAATTAAATAATTAATTACTGGAACAGAGAAGTTAGGAAGGAGGGAATATGGCAAAGACTGCACTTGGTATGGTAGAGACATTAGGTTTAAATGCTGCCTTTGAAGCTGCTGATGTAGCAAAAAAGGCTGCAAATGTAAAATTAATTGGTTATGAAATAAGCCGTGGAGGTTTGATTCTGGTCAAATTTACTGGTGATGTTGGTGCCGTACAGGCTGCTGTTGATGCAGCCAAACAGGCAGCATCAAAGCTGAGCAAAGTTGTAGGAGCTCATGTTATTCCCAGACCAAATAAAGAGATTGATGATATGATCTTTACCGATGAAACTGTCGGTTATAAAAAAGAAAAGGTTTCTGAAGATAGTTCGACTGATAAAGAACAAACCCCTGAAGAAACTAAGTCTGATTCCGAAAAATCAGAAAGTGGAAATATAGAAACTGAAAAAGATAAGGAAGAATCAGATGATGATGAAGAGGATGAAGAAGCAGAAGATGATGACGAAGATGATGATGAAGATGATATAAAAGATAATAAAGAAAAAGAGGATGAAGCTAAAAATTCAGAAAATGATGACGAAATAAAAGCAGAAGATTCTTCTGATAAAAAAGAAAATGGTGCAGATGAAGCGGCAGTGCCAGAAAAAGATGAAGAAGATATCTGCAATATATGTGGAGATCCGGCCTGTCCGCGCAAAAAAGGTGATCTGAGAAAGAACTGTATTCATTATGATGAAATAATAGGTGATGATAATTAAGGAAAAGGGGGAATAAAACGTGAACGGTGAAGCTTTAGGTTTAATAGAAACTAAGGGTTTTGTAGGAGCAGTAGAAGCAGCAGATGCAATGGTAAAAGCCGCCAATGTATCACTTGTTGGATACGAAAAAATCGGTTCAGGATTTATAACAGTAATGGTTAGAGGTGACGTTGGAGCAACAAAGGCAGCAACTGATGCAGGAGCTGCAGCGGCAGGAAGAGTTGGAGAACTTGTTTCTGTACATGTTATTCCAAGACCTCATAAAGATGTTGAATCGATTTTACCTAAAATGCTGGCTGAAAAATTAGATATGCCAGAAATGGAGTAAATTGTGCTGATTAATCCCCCTCTTCTTTGAGGTGGGAGGGGGAATTCATTTATTTTTGATCAATCTAAATATTAAATTTATGGCTATCTTAAAAATAAAAAAATGGTCTGCTGTCTGATGGAGGAGAATAATATTAATGGATAAATTTGTTGATAATGCAAATAAAGTTTTAGATAAAGTAGCAAAATTGATCGATAATCCACCCAAAAATATAAATTATCAGGGCGAAATTAAGGCAGGTGTTGATCTGGGAACCGCCAACCTGGTTTTGACAGTACTTGATAAAGATAATAATCCTCTGCTGGCACTATGTGAACCTGGGACAGTTGTACGGGATGGTCTTGTTGTAGATTATATTGGTGCCCTGAGAATAGTAAAAAAAATGAAAGAACAAATGGAGACTATTTTCAACAGAGAAATTAAATATGCAGCAACTGCTGTACCTCCAGGTACTGGTGACCGAGATATAGATACCTTTAAAAATGTTGTACAGGGAGCAGGGTTTACAGTAAAAAATGTTGTAGATGAACCTTCTGCTGCCGCATCACTGCTTGGTATTGAGCGGGGTGTTGTAGTAGATATCGGTGGTGGAACAACCGGTATCTCAATTATGGAAGATGGGGAAGTGGTTTACACTGCTGATGAAGCTACAGGTGGTACACATTTAAACCTTGTACTTGCAGGTGGATTGGGAGTCAGTATAGAAAAAGCCGAAAAAATTAAAAGAGATACTGATAGAACGGCCGAGATATTTCCAATGGTTATTCCTGTAATAGAGAAAATTGCTACTATAATAAATAATCATATTGGCAAATATAAGGCAGAAACAGTTTATTTAGTCGGTGGAACAAGTGCTATAGATGGTATAGAGAATGTGCTTGCAGACAGGACAGGTCTAAAAATTGTTAAGCCTTCGCAGACTTTACTGGTAACTCCCCTCGGTATTGCCATTAACTGCAAATAGTTGAGGATGGAGGGAAAAAGATGGTTGAAGTAAGTAGAGAATTAATCGAAAGAATAGTCAGGGATGTTCTAAATTCTCTGATGGCAGATTCTTTCTCAATAAATAAGGAAAAGAAAAATATAACAGCTGTGTTTACAGGTGGTAAAATTGCCTATCAAAAAAGTTTAGATCAGCTGAAAAAAATTGACAGCAGTTTTGATGTTAACTGGAGTTTTCTCTTCTCTGATGCAGCCGAAAAGGTGCTGGATAAAAAAGAAATCCTGTCATCTCTCAATGCTGATAGGGAAAATCATGAAGCTGATTTTGATTGTATTGATGATACCGATCTTGTATTAATTCCTGTAATGACAAGGAATACAGCTGCTAAATTATCAGCACATTTTGTAGATTCACAGCTGCTGGATTATGTCTTTAGAGCTGTAATGTGCGGTATACCTGTAGCAGCAGTTAAAAATGCGGCTGATATCTCAGGCAGAGACTGGAGAGAGATGGGGATGAACAGTACTCCGGAAGCTCTGGTGGAACATAATGAGAAACAGCTGGAAAGAGTAAAAAGTTTTGGTATTAAGATTATTGATGCCGCTGATCTTTATAAAGAGGCTGACAGCATATTAACAAATGGATTGAAAAATGAATCAGAAAATAGTATTAAATTTGATAGCGAAAACCAGCGGGATTCAGCTGATATTAATGACGGCAGTTTATCTAATGTAAATTCAGCAGAAGCTGAAGAAAAAACTTCTGTGAAATTTAATAAAAAAGTGATTACCTATAAGGATATTAATCCTATACAGGATACTATTAAGGAAATATATGTCAGGGAAGATGCAGTAATTACTCCATATGCCAGAGAAGTGGCAGAAAACAAAGGGATGATATTATGTTCACAGCCAGAGTAGTGGGTAATGTGGTGGCTACACAAAAAGATAAAGGTCTAGTTGGAACAAAACTGCTTTTAGTACACCCTTTATATGGTGAATTTAAAAAAGAAAAATGTCTGGTTGCAGTTGACAGTGTAGGTGCTGGAATTGGTGAAAGAGTTCTTGTCACAAAAGGTAGTGCTGCCCGTCAGACTAATCAGTTTAAGGGGAGTCCAATAGATCATGCAATTGTAGGTATTATTGATGAAATTGAACTGGATGAGTCGAGCTTTTTAGGAGGAGGTTAATATGTCTATTGCGACAAAAAGGGGTGACAGAGGTAAAACTAGCCTCCTGAGCGGTGAAAGAACCGCAAAATCAGACCCACAGGTTGAAGCATATGGTGTTATTGATGAACTTAACTCCTGGTTGGGGCTGGCCCGGGTAAAGTGTGAGGATGCTGATATTAAACAAATAATTTATAAAATTCAAAAGGATTTATTTATAGTTGCAGCAGAACTTGCATCTCTGAGCCGTGAACCCAAAGATAGACTAAAACAAGAACATCTTGCTTTTCTGGAGACTGAGCTTGACTCATATCAATCTGATTTTCGTTTAACCGGCTTTATTGTACCGGGAGAAACTGAAGTGGGCAGCCTGCTTGATATATGCAGGACAATATGTCGGAGAGCCGAAAGAAAAATAGTAGCGGCAGAAGAAGAAAAAGATATAGAATTTCCAGAAATACTGCACAGTTATATTAATCGGCTGTCTGATTTGATCTATATTTTAAGCAGAACTGCAGATAGAAGATATTTGATAGATTTGATTACTCAGAAGGTTTATAAAGCTCTGAATGATGAGGAGAATTAGTTATGAAATTATCTCTCAGTATAGCAGAAAAAATTTCTGAACAGTGCCAGAAAAAGGCAGAAAGGATGAATTTAGCGGTAGTTATCGCTGTGGTTGGAGATGATGGAAAACTGATATCTTTTAAAAAAATGGATAATGCTCTGCCTGTAAGTATAGAACTTGCACCTGCAAAAGCATATACTGCTTATGCACTGCGGATGACTACCAGTGAACTTGGAGAAATTTCCGGACCAGGAGATATGCTTTATGGTATTGATAGTTCCTGTGAAAATATAGTTCTTTTTGGAGGAGGTATACCTCTCAAAAGTCAGGGAGAAGTTATTGGAGCAGTTGGCATAAGTGGTGGAACTGCAGATGAAGATGTAGAAGTTGCTGAGGCAGGAGTAGAGTTTTTTGTCAACAGATATACGAGCAGTTAGCCGAAACAGGAAAGGAGGAGAAAGATTGGATATTAAAAATCAGGATATTAATAAAATAGTAGAACAAATACTAAAAGAGATAGATAAAGACGGATTACAGGATCAGAACTCTAAAACAGATAAAAGCTCTAAAGGGGATCTGGGGATCTTTCCGACAATGGATGAAGCTATTGCCGCAGCATATGCAGCTCAAAACACCCTTCAGGATGAATTTTCAATTGAAGAAAGAGAAGATCTAATAAAAGCCATGAGAAATGAAATAAGTATGCATGTTGATAAAATTTCGCGCATGGCTTATGAAGAAAGTGGTATGGGAAGAATAGAAGATAAAATTTCAAAAAACAATTTAGCTATTAATAAAACCCCCGGAACAGAGGACCTCAGAACTGAAGCCAAAAGTGGTAAAAAAGGTCTTACAATTCTGGAGGAAGCACCTTTTGGAGTTATCTGTGCAATTACACCTGTTACCAATCCAACAGAAACAATTATCTGTAATTCAATCGGGATGATAGCAGCCTGTAATACGATAGTATTCAATGCACACCCTAAAGCTAAAAAGACTTCAACATATGTGATAAAGGTACTAAATCAGGCAATAATTGAAGCAGGAGGGCCTGCAAATCTGTTAACAGCTGTCAGTGAACCTACAATTCAGACAGTGGAAAGCTGTATGGCAGATGACAGGATTGCAATGATAGTAGCTACAGGTGGGCCAGGTGTAGTAAAAGCCGCACTTTCTTCCGGTAAAAAAGCTATAGGTGCTGGAGCAGGTAATCCACCGGTACTGGTTGATGATACTGTAGATTTAAAAAGAGCAGCAGCAGATATTATTCAGGGTGCAAGTTTTGATAATAATTTACCCTGTACATCAGAAAAAGTTATTGTTGCATTAGAAAGTGTTGCAGATGAATTATTGAAACATATGACAGATGATAATGCTCAGCTTATAGATGATCCAGCTCCACTGGAAAAAATAATACTTAATGATGATGGTTCAATTAATAAAGATCTTGTTGGAAAAAATGCTGCATATATACTTCGCAAAGCAGGCCTTAAGCCGAAGTGCGAAGATTTGAGGATTGCAGTTGTAGATGTAGAACTTGATCATCCATTTGTACAGGAAGAACAGCTTATGCCTGTTATTCCTCTTGTAAGAGCAAAAAACTTTAAAGAGGCAATGGAAATGGGAGTTCAGGTTGAACATGGAAATAGACATACTGCAGTAATTCATTCCAAAAACGTAGATAATTTAACAGCATTTGCCAAGAAAATTGAAACTACTATATATGTAAAAAATGCACCTTCTTATGCAGGTATTGGTGCTGGAGGAGAAGGGCATACAACATTTACAATCGCTGGTCCTACTGGTGAAGGATTAACTTCTGCCAGAACATTTACCAGAAAGAGAAGATGTGTATTAGTAGATGGATTCTCCATTATATAGAAGAGTAGTTTCAATATGGAGAGGGGTATTTTTATGAGCCTGATAGAAAAAATATTTGAGGCAGGAGTAGTAGGAGCCGGAGGTGCCGGTTTCCCTACTCATGTTAAATATGATTGTGATGCAGAATATCTGATTATCAATGGAGCAGAATGTGAGCCACTTCTGATGACAGATAAATATTTAATGAGAACCTATCCAGAAGAAATGCTTGCAGCAGTAGATAAAATAGCAGATCAAATAGGGGTAGAAAAAACAGTTTTTGCTCTTAAGAAAAAATATGAACAGGAGAGAGCCTGTCTGGAAAAAATAGCAGAAGATAAAGAATATGAAATTGAATTTTTTCTTATGGACAGCTTTTATCCTGCTGGTGATGAACAGATAATGGTTTATGATATAACAGGTCGTACAGTTCCAGAAGGAGGAATACCCCTGCAGGTTGGTGCAGTAGTCACCAATGTTGGTACCCTGGTAAACAGTTATTTTGCCCTGCAGGGAAAACCTGTGACAGATAAATATGTATCTATGCTGGGAGAAGTGAATGATCCCAGAATAATTAATGTGCCGGTCGGAACACCTATAAAAGATTGTATAAAGGCAGCTGGAGGTGCATCTGTTGACGATTATGCAGTAATAATTGGAGGACCAATGATGGGTACCCACTGTATAACAGAGGAAGAAATAGATAATGCTGTTATAAAGAAAACAGATGGAGCACTGATTATTTTGCCCAGAAATCACTATGTGATAAAAAGAAATCAGCAGAGTATGGAACATATGAAAAATCAATCCAAAGCAGCCTGTATACAGTGCAGAATGTGTACAGATTTCTGTCCCAGATATTTAATAGGTCACGACATGGAGCCGCACAGAATAATGAGAGCACTGGCATATTCAGAAGATGACGAAATATTTAAAATGGCACAGCTCTGCTGTGAATGTGGAATTTGTGAATTGTATGCCTGTCCTATGGGATTGTCACCAAGACTTATTAATGTATATTTTAAAGAAAAAGCAGAGGGTAAGTATGAGAGTAAACAGGATGAGTACAGTGCTCATCCAATGAAAGAATACAGAAGAATCCCAACAGATCGTCAGATTTCCAGACTTAATTTGAGTAAATATGTTCACCAGCCGCTTGCGGAGACAAAAACAGTTGAGATAGAAAAGGTCAGTATTCCTTTAAGTCAGCATATTGGTGCACCTGCAGTTCCTGTAGTAGAGGCAGGACAGCATGTTAAAAAAGGAGATCTGATTGGAAAAGCTAAACAGGATACTCTTAGTGCCAATATACATGCAAGTTTAGAGGGCAAAATTATCAGTGTAGATGAGAAAGAAGTAGTAATAAGTAAAAGTACTGAGGTGGTATTATGATTACTACAATAGGCTTACTTGAGTTTAACTCAATCAGCCAGGGAATAAAAGTAGCAGATATAATGAAAAAAGCAGCAGATGTAGAGCTTATTTTAGCACAGCCAACCTGCCCCGGGAAATATACTATTTTAATTTCTGGAGATGTAAGTGCAGTTAAATCTTCTGTGAAATCAGGAATAGAAAAAGGTGATCCGTTTGTAGTAGACCACCTTGTTATTTCAAGAATACACAGACAGCTTTTAGATGCCATAAATGCAACTACAGAAATTGATAAAGTAAATGCAGTTGGGGTACTGGAGTATTTTAGTATAGCCAGTGCTATAATAGGTGCTGATGTAGCGGCTAAAGCTGCTCAGGTCGATCTAATACAGGTCAGGCTGGGTACCGGTCTGGGAGGTAAGGCATATGTAACATTTACTGGAGATGTCAGTGCAGTAGAGCAGGCTCTAAATGCAGGTGCAGCTGCCGGTAAAGATAATGGTATGCTGTATAATAAAGTATTTATTTCTTCTCCTGATAAAGATGTATTTAAAACACTGCTTTAGAAATTAGGAATTTAGTGTTAAATCACTCCTGTGCTAAATTGATGCAGCTGTGCTTATAAAGAGGAGATGGTTGGATGAATTCTTTCGATTTTGAGTTTCAAATAAAGACAAAAATAAAATTTGGGTCTGGTAAAAGAAAAGTTCTGCCTGAGACAGTTTCTGAACTTGGCTGCAGAATTCTAATGATTGTTGTAGATAAAGGAATTAAAGATGCAGGTATTCTGGATATGATAACAGCCGAGCTGGATGGAAAGATTGATTATGTGGTTTTCGATAAAGTGAAACCAGATCCAACAATAGAAATAATAGAAAAAGGCATAAAATTTGTAATAGAAAATAATGCAGATACTCTGCTGGCAGTTGGTGGTGGCAGCCCTATTGACACCGCAAAGGCAATTAGAGCGGCCTGTAGAAGGGAAGAGCTGGGTAAAGAAGGCAGGGAAAATATGCCTTTAATTACAGTTCCGACAACTTCCGGTTCAGGTAGTGAAGTTACAAAGGCAATTGTGATTACAGATGAAAAAACCCAAAAGAAATTTGCGGCAGTAGATGAAGGACTGACTCCGGATATAACTGTAGTTGATCCAGAACTTACCAGAACACTTCCTCCTCATTTAACTGCTATTAGTGGTATGGATGCTTTAAGTCACTGTATAGAATCCTATGTATCACAGGATGCAGTACTGCCATTTGAGATGATAGCAACTAAAGGAATAGAGATGGTAAATACTTATCTGCGTCCGGCTGTCGGAAACGGAAACAATATGAGAGCCAGGGAGGGAATGGCTCTGGCAAGTCTTTTTGGAGGTATTGCTTTAAGCAACTGTGGTCTGGGCCTGGTACATGCTGTGGCTCATCCACTCGGGGGAAAATTTAAAATTCCTCACGGTCTTGCAAATACAATACTGCTTCCACATGTTATGAAATTTAATATAATTTCCAGTCCGGCTAAATTTGCCAACATTGCCCGTCTAATGGGTGTTAATATTTCCGAAATGACAGAAATGGAAGCTGCCAGAAGAGCGGCAGATGAAGTCAAAAAATTAACTGAAGATATCGGACTTCCGACAGGATTAAAAGAGTTTGGTGTTGACAGTTTTGAAGAAGTTGCCGATTTAGCACTTGAGGAAGTGCTTATGCTCAGAAGTAATCCGAGGCCGGTAAAAAGAGATGATATAATCAGAATTCTTAAAGATGCTTACTGATTTAAGCAGAAGATATTTTGTTAAAAAATTTTCAGAGATAGATAAAGAAAATAGTGTAAAAAGCAGAGTGATAGAAGATATAGTCTGCTAGCAAACCTCGTGGGCTTGCCCCGAGAAGGGTCAATATTATTCTGTATAATAGATAAATAAATTTCAGCAGAGGATGGTAATTATTATGAAAGTATTTGTGCTTAACTGCGGCAGCTCTTCTTTAAAATATCAATTAATAAATATGGAAGACGAAACAGTTCTTGCAAAAGGGCTTGTGGAGAAAATTGGAGAGTCCAGCTCAGCTTTAAAACATGAGCCTTTAAATAAAGAGGAAGTAGAAATCACAGAAAAAATAGATGATCATAATAAAGCTATAAAAATGGTTCTGGATATACTTCAGGATAAAACACATGGTGTTATTGAAGATGTGGACGAAATAAGTGCTGTCGGCCACCGGGTGGTACACGGTGGAGAAAAATTTTCCGGTTCTGTGCTGATAAATAATGAAGTAATTGAGGCTTTAAAAGAAAATATCAAACTGGCACCACTGCACAATCCGGCTAATTTAATCGGTATTGAAGTAAGCCAGAAGCTGATGCCGGAAACTCCGGATGTTGGTGTCTTTGATACAGCATTCCATCAGTCTATGCCTGAACAATCTTTTCTTTATGCAGTTCCATATTCATGGTATCAAGAAAATGGTGTAAGGCGCTATGGTTTTCACGGCACCTCACATAAATTTGTATCTGAGCGGGCAGCTGAAATAGACGGTAGAGATTATGAAGATCTAAAAATTATAACCTGTCACCTGGGAAATGGTGCCAGTATAGCGGCAGTCGATAGAGGTAGAGTAGTTGATACCAGTATGGGTCTCACTCCACTGGAAGGACTTGCAATGGGAACCAGATCTGGAGATATCGATCCCGGAATAATACCATATATTATGAAAGAAAGAGATCTATCTATCGAAGATGTTGACGAAGTTCTCAACAAAGAGAGTGGAGTACTGGGGATTTCTGGAGTCAGCAATGATTTTAGAGATCTATCTGAAGCTGCTGAAGCTGGAGACCACAGGGCAGAACTGGCCCTGAACATTTTCTGCCGCCGGGTTAAAAAGTATATAGGTTCTTATGCAGCAGTTTTGGGTGGAGTAGATATAATTGTATTTACAGCTGGAATAGGAGAGAATGCTGTAGATGTTAGAGAAATGGTTTTATCTGATATGGAATATTTCGGTATATGTATTGATAAGAAAAAAAATAACTGCCGTGGAGAAGAATTAGAAATTAGCAGAGCAGAGTCAGCTGTTAAAGTTTATGTTATTCCCACAAATGAAGAGCTCGTTATCGCCAGAGAAGCAAAAAAAATAATAGAAAACCGCATTAGATCAGTACTGGAAGATATACTTTCTGGCAGATAAAACAGCAGAAGATTATAAACTGTGGTAAGATTAGAAATATAAAGCTGGTCTAAAATATAAAAGGAGTACTGGGGGGAAAATATATGGCAGAAAAGGAAGAAAAGCAGAGGATGATACAGGAATATGTACCTGGTAAACAGGTAACTCTGGTTCATTTAATTGCACATCCATCAAAGGAAATTTACAAAAAAATAGGCTTAAATCAGGAACACGAAGCATTAGGGATTTTAACGATTACTCCCAGTGAAGCTGCAATTATTGCTGCAGATGCAGCAAGTAAAGCAGCCAATATTGAGATTGGTTTTATTGATAGATTTAGTGGTTCACTTGTTATAAGTGGTAAAGTTTCGAGTGTGGAATCAGCACTCAAAAATATTCTTAACCTTTTAGAACATGTTCTAGGTTTTGATATAACAGATATTACGAGGTCCTGAAATGGAAAAATTGATTTTAATTGGAGCCAGTAAAGCAGGTAAGACAACTCTTATAAAGGTCCTTGAAGGTGGGAAATATAGAGATATTGATTACAGAACTCAGAGTCTGGAGTTCAATGAACAGGCTATTGATACTCCAGGAGAATATATAGAAAATAGGCATTATTATACGGCTTTAATTTCAGCTGCTCAGGAAGCGGAAATAATTGGTCTTGTTGCAGATGCTACAGCAGAGCAGAGCTTTTTTCCACCTGGTTTTGCGTCAATTTTTGCAAGGCCTGTTGTAGGAATAGTTACAAAGATAGATGCAGAAGATGCAGATGTAGAATATGCAAAATCAACTTTAGAAATGGCTGGTGCCGAAAAAATATTTCTCACAAGTTCTCTGGAAGGGGAAGGACTAAAAAAACTTTCTGAGTTTATAAAGTTAAATACTGAAGGTGAGGGGGGACAGCCAAATGAATCATCTGGAAAAAGCTAAAAAAGCAGCATATTACATTAGAGAAAAAATAAATTTTAAAAATATAAATACGGCTGTAGTTGCCGGAAGTGGACTTTCTTTTTTAAGTGAAATACTGGAAGAAAAAATTGAACTATCCTATAATGAAATTCCCTATTTTGCGCCTCTCACTGCACCTGGTCATAAAGGAAGCCTCATTTTTGGAAAAATTAACGGCAAAAATACTGTCATTACCGGAGGAAGATATCATTATTACGAAGGGTACAGTATGGAGGAAGTTGTATTTCCAATAAGAGTATTTAAATATCTTAAAGTAGAGAAACTTTATCTAACAAATGCAGCCGGGGCTCTTAATAAAGACTACCAGAGAGGAGACCTTATGCTGGTCAAAAATCATATTAATCTTCAGGGGGCCAGTCCACTCAGAGGGCCAGCTTTAGAAGATGAAATACGTTTTCCTCTAATGGAAAAAGCATATTTTAATAAAGAAGAAGAGCGGCAGAAAATTATTGATCTGGGGGAAAAACATGGGCTGAATATTCACGAAGGTATATATACTGCAATCTTTGGTCCGGAAATTGAAAGTTCAGCAGAAGCAGAATATATGCGTAGAATTGGCGGAGACTGTGTGGGAATGTCAACAGTCCCCGAAATAATAGCTGCAGTACAGAACAGGCTGGATGTAATTGCTCTTTCTGTTATAACAGATACTGCCGGTGAATATAATCCTGAAGTGATGTCTGAACACAGCATGGAAAATTTAATGAAAAAGTTAGCTCCAGGTGTAAAAGGGCTGTTTAAAGAAATTTTGTAGAGATAGTTAAATATTTAATAATTTATTTAAAATTCTGTGCTATAATTAAATAACGATAACAAAAACCCTGTATCTGCAGGGTTTAATTTATCTAAAATCAAAATATAGATAAGAAAAAAAGATGTGATATTTGTTATAAGTTATAAGTGAACAGAATTAGTTAAAATTAGCTGTAATATGATAATGACCATAAAATATAAATGAACAGCATTTTACAGGAGGGATTAATATGATAATAGCCAGCTGTAAGTTGACTCTGTATCTTCCTGCAGTTTCATCACTAAAAGAAAAAAGAAGTATTATCAAAAGTTTAATCGATAAAAGCCGCAATAAATTTAATATTGCAGTGGCAGAAGTTGATAAAAATGATTACTGGCAGAGTGCAGTAATTGGAGCTGCAGCAGTGGGAAACAGCCGCCGTCATTTAGAAAGTCTGATGGATAAATATATAAATTTTGTTGAAAGCCTACCGGACAGTATTCTCACAGATTTTAAAATGGAAATTATCTAATGTTTTATCTTTATTAATTAAAGAAGCTGCTTCTTTGTCTACAATAAGTGTAATTTCCGGATGTGTCTGCAGAAGAGAAGAAGGAACTTCTGTTGATATACAGCCGCTTACAGTTGCTCTGATGGCTTCAGCTTTATTTTTTCCACTTGCCAGCAGTATAATTCTTCTTGCCTTCAAAATAGTTGCCATTCCAACCGACAGAGCTTTTTTTGGAACATCTTTTTCAGACTCAAAAAATCTGCTGTTTGCCTCAATAGTCTCTTTTCTTAAATTTACAAGACCTGTTGTAACATTTAATTTTTCATCCGGTTCATTAAATCCGATGTGTCCATTTGCACCAATACCCAGGACCTGAAGATCTATTCCTCCAGCATGGCTTATAGCTTTCTCATATTTTTTACATTCATTCACAACATCATCTGTCATTCCGTCGGGGATATTTATGTTTTCAGCCTTGATATTAATATGATCAAAAAAATTATTTTTCATATAGTAGTGATAACTTGTTTCATTTTCCGGATCCAGTCCGTAATATTCGTCAAGGTTAAAGGTTATAGCTTCTGCAAAGTTGACTTCATCTTCTCTGTACATATTTATCAGTTCACTATACATTCCCAGTGGGGTACTGCCTGTAGCCAGGCCAAGTACACTGTCCGGCTTTAATGTAATCTGACTTGCCACCATGAGGGCAGCTTTTTTGCTTATTTCTTTATAATTATCTTCAATAATTAATCTCATAACTGAACCTCCTTGAAATTGTTGAGTCTAAATTTAAGTTTGAATTTATAGCTGTCACTTCTGTAGTGAGCAGAAGTATATTCCAAAATTTTATTTTCACTGCTGTAGGTAAATTGTTCTAAATATAATCCCAGTTCCTGTTTTTCTAACCTCATTTTTTCAGCAGTATCTTTATCAATAATTACAGGTTCAACTTCCGCTTCTGCTCTGCTTAATATACAGCCGTACTTTTCTTTCATAATTCTAAAAAGTGAGTTCTGCTGCAGATCTTCTCTTTCAAGAGATGGAAAATCCTTTGCAGGAAGATAAGTATTTTCCAGCAGAAAAGGGATTTCATCAATAATTCTCAGCCTCTGCAGATAATAAATTTGATCTTCAGTATTTATATTTAATTTTTCTGCTGCATTTATGTTATTTGTAATTTCAAATTTTAGCAATTCTGTTTTAAAGTTAAGATCTTTTTTCTTCATTTCTTCGGAAAAACTGGCTATCGGTGAGATTTGATATTCTTTATTTAATTCTGCTACAAAAGTACCGCTGCCCTGTTTTCTGATAAGATAACCATTATTAACAAGTTCGTCAACAGCTTTTTTTACCGTCATTCTGCTTACATTCTGATATTCTGCCAGCTTTCTTTCTGCTGGAAGTCTGTCTCCAGTTTTAAGTTTTCCGTCTACTATCAGCTTAAGAAGTAGTTCTTTAAGCTGATAATAGAGGGGAAGAGGACTATTTTTGCTTATCTTTCTTAGTTGTTCGATCAATATTATCACCCCGCTAAATAGGTATATAGGATAAGTGGTATATACCAATTATACAGGAACATATTTTTTCTAACAAGTAATTTTTCAAAAAAAGCTGTATAGTGCAGGAAAAATGAATTTAAGTGAGAATATGTAAAATAATAAGATAAGAAAAGAAGGTGTTAGCAGGTGAAAAGATATATATTTCTGATTGTGTTACTTTTTATAGTGTTTTACTCTTTTTCTCTTTTTGCAGAAGAATTAGATTTAAATTCTTTTGAGTTTTCAATCAAGCCTGATAATATTGAGGAATCGACTTTGATTCCAGCTGAGGAATTAAAGCAGAGCTTGCCGATATCTTTTCACAGAATGGAAGACAACAAATTTTTGCTGATTTTTGCTGGAAGATTTTATCTGCTTAATTCAGGTACAAATAATATAAAGATTGAAGGAGGAGAAGTAGAGCTGGGAAATAAAATTTTATTTATCAACAGTCATCTTCTGCTTCCAGTAGAGTTCATTAAGCTGCTTCCAGGAATTGATATTGATGATTCGGGTAAAATAATTTACAATAAAGAATTTTCAGAATAAATTCTTAACAGATGCTGCCCTTAACATGTGTATAAAAAGGAAAAACTGAATATTTATAGAATATATTAAGTAGTACAGTGTAGTTTCTGAAACAAACTGAAGATGGTGAGAATTTACCTGCAGCAGAAAGGAGGTATTTTATGGCTGAATTAGTTGGAATCATCGTTATTATCTGGGCACTGGTGTATTTCTTTGATAAAATGGCTCCATAATTAAAACTGCAGGGAGGAATATTTTTAATATTTCTCCCGTTTATTTTTTGTTTTGACTTAAATTTTTCTGATATTTGATTCACAAATAGAAAATAGTTCAGGAGAGATTATTTAAATGGAAAGAATAAGAATTATTTTTTTTATAACACTTAAAGATTTAAAAGAATCCATAAAAAACAGAACAGCAATTATGATCTTACTTCTTCCGGTTATTGCATCTCTTATGTTTACCCTTGTAAATAGTGGTGAAGCAGTAAGAAACTTTTCTATTGGTATTTCGGGTGAAGAGGCAGAACAGATGGTTCAGTATATCGATGACAATTATTTAAATTTTACAGCAGAGATTTATGATAATCCGGAAAAAGGAAGAGATCAAACTGCATCAGGTAATTTAGATGCCCTGATTGAAATAAATAGTGGGGATATCGATTTAGAAGAAAAATACAGCATATATCTGGATGCCAGAAATACTGTTAATTTTTTCATTCTCAGAGAAAATATAAGTGATATTCTGTCAGAATATCATAATTTGCCTCAGGGGCCGCAGTTTGAATTTCAGGCAGCCGGGGAAGTACTTGTAACTTCATCTATTCTTCCTATCTGGCTGACAGTTACTATTACTATGATCGGTCTAATGATTGTTTCCGGTTCACTGGCAGAAGAAAAAGAAAATTACACTCTGGCTGCTCTACTGGTAAGCAGGGCAGGTCCTTTTGAAATAATAGCTTCCAAAACATTATTTGCTGTTATACTTTCCTTAATAACTTCATTTTTTATGGGGGGATTAAATGGTGTTTTCTCTCTCGGCCCAGAAAGGATCTTTCTGATGATTATTATAATTGCTGCAGGATCAGCTGCTTTTACTGGAGTAGGACTGCTGATTAGTCTGCTCAGCAATTCTCAGGCAGCTTCTCGAGCTATTTCAACAGTTATTTATTTTCCAATTATTTTTCCTGCGCTGATTGCCGATGTATCCAGTTTGACACAGTTTATTGCAAAATTTTTTCCAACTTACTATCTATATCGAGCTTTTGATAGACTGATCGTTTATCAGGGTAAAGGAATTGAAATTTATAATGAATTATTATTTTTATCTATTTTTGCTTTAATTTTATATGTACTTATATATATTTATTTTAGAAAGGCTGATGGTATTGTTAATTAAAAAATATGCAGCATATATTTTAATTATGTTCTCTATTTTTTTTGTTTTAAATGCAGCAGCTCTACCTGCAGCATCTCTAAATAAAGATGAAGAAAATACTCCTGAGGATTTTGTGAGGATGATTTATCAGTATTTTGCCGAGGAAAACTTCGAAGGGGTTTACAATAATTTTTTACCTGTACTGAAGAAGAAATTGATGCGTGAAGATTATATTTCATTTCAGCAGAAAAATTTTCAGAAATATAATTTAAAATACAGCAATATAACTGTAGGTGATGCTGAAAAGATAGATTATCAGGATTTGCCAGAGGATCTACAGTTTGAAGATCAGGCAGATTATTATTATAAGATCGAAGTAAGTTATCAGCTAAACTTTGAGCATTTAGGTCAGAACAGAGAAGAGCAGTCAGAAAAAAATGTATTTCTGGCAGAAAAAAGGTATTTAAAAACAGGTGATATAAATCGCTTTTATTTGATCTGGAATCCGGAGCCGATGGAAGAGAATGATAGGGATGATTCTGATGAATAACTATATTATAGAAATAGAAAAATTATACAGAAAATTTGGTAAATTTACAGCTTTAAATGGCATAAGTCTTAATTTAAAAAAAGGTGAAATTCTGGGTCTGCTTGGGCCAAATGGTGCAGGTAAAACAACCACAATTAAAATTATAACAGGTCTTCTTCCTCCCAGTGAGGGTAAAGTTAAACTGTTGGGCAGAGAAATATGGGGAAGACTACCGATTGAACTGAGAAAAAGGATTGGAGTTGTATTTGAAGATAGTAATCTTTACCTGCGTCTAAGCGGCAGGGATAATCTCTATTTTTTTTCTGCAGTAAACAGTGTTTCCAGAAAAAAAGCGGATAGTCTTTTGGAGGAGTACAGTCTGACTGATGCAGCAGACAAAGCGGTTAAAACATATTCTAAGGGAATGAAAAAAAGACTTATGATCTGCAGGGCTCTGCTGGCTGATCCAGAGCTTTTAATTATGGATGAGCCTACCGGTGGTCTGGATCCGATATCTGCAGATATTATAAGGCAGAAGATGCAGCTTTACAGAAAACAGGGGAGAACGGTTCTTTTAAGCACCCACTATCTTGAAGAAGCAGATAGGATATGTGATAGAGTGGCTTTCATTAACAAAGGTGAACTGCTGGCTGTTGATAGCCCTGAAAATTTCAAAAAAGAATTGAGCAGAATCAAAGATGAAGAAGTTACTTTACAGGAAGTTTTTAAAGAATTCAATAAATGATTTGGCTCTACAGGAGGAAGAATATCATGAAAATTTCACCTGAGCATAGTTTTCTATTTGCTAATATAAAACAGATTGCCTATTATCTGATAGATATAGAACATTTTGGCCCTGTTAATAAAAAAATGCTGGATATCTGTAATCTTTCTCGAGAGGAAATTGAGTATCAGCACATTTCTGCAGTTTTTAACAGTCGGGAAATTGATAATTTAAAGAATTTCTATAAAAAATTGTTTAAACACGGCAGAGAGAAAAAAAGCTGCTGGAGTTTTGTAAAT
The DNA here is from genome assembly GCA_051747745.1 of Bacillota bacterium. Lineage (GTDB taxonomy): Bacteria > Bacillota > Halanaerobiia > Halanaerobiales > Halanaerobiaceae > QPJE01. The sequence continues at coordinate 30,818 of JBNJGL010000019.1, forward strand.
GAAAGCAATGAAAAACGTTTTCTTGAAGTCAACTCTATACCACATAAAAATGAAAAAGGAGAAGTTGATTATGTTCTCTGTCTCGCGGAAGATATTACAGATGAGCTGAGGAAAGAGGAAAAACTTTTTAGAAGCCGAGAAAGATATAGAGGAGTTTTTGATCATGCTCCTTTAGCTCTGATGGTTACAGATATTGAAAACAATATTCTTGACTGGAATAAAACGGCAGAGAAAATATTTGGCTGGAAAAAAGAAGAAGTTTTAAATAAAGACTTTACCATAATAATTCCTGATGATCTGCAGGAAGAGATAACAGAGTTCACCCAAAAATTATTTCAGGGAGGACGGACACATAATATAAACAAAAATGTCTGCAGGGATGGGAAAGAAATAATATGTGAATGGGATACAGCTGTTATTAGAGATGAAAATAATGAAATTTTGGAATTCATTTCTATTGCTCAGGATATCACCAAAAAATTGGAAGCTGAAAAGAAAATAGAGGCTCAAAAAGAAGAGCTCAAATATAATGAGATTAGAACAAGATTTTTCGCCAATGTTTCACATGAATTAAAAACTCCTCTTAACCTGATTTTTTCTACACTTCAGGTAATAAATTTTTATAGAAAACAGGACAGTCAGCTTGAAGAAGATAAAAAGCTGGACAAATATTTAAATTTAATAAAACAGAACGGATACAGGCTGCTGAGGGTTGTAAATAATCTGATAGATATAACTAGAATTGGAGCAGAATCTTTTAAAATTAATAGAGGTAATTACGATATTGTATTTGTTGTAAAAAGTATAGTGGAATCTGTTAGCGATTTTATCAGTGATCGTGATAGAAAGCTGACATTTAAAACAGATATTGACAGTAAAGTGATTGCATGTGATCCATTTAATATAGAAAGAATTATGTTAAATTTGCTTTCTAATGCTGTTAAATTTACTGAAATGGGTGATGAAATAACTGTTAGTATAAAGAAAAAAAAGGATAAAATAATTATATCTGTTAGAGATACTGGAATAGGTATAAAAAAAGATGAACAGCAAATTATCTTTGAACAGTTTAGACAGATAGATAAAGGCTTCAACAGACAGAAGGAAGGTAGTGGAATTGGACTTTCTCTGGTAAAGTCTATTGTTGAAATGCATGGGGGTAAAATTTCGGTTGACAGTGAATTTGGTAAATACAGCCAGTTCAGCTTTTCTCTGCCGTTGGTAAAAGTCAGCAGAGAAGAAGATGACAGCGAAAAATATAAAGCAGACAATTTGCTTAATAAAGTTGATCTGGAATTTTCCGATATTTATGATGTTAAACCATAAACTTGTTCTTTAAATAAAAACTATAACTCAAATAGAGATTTTTAACAGGTTGATAAAAATCATTAATGCGGCAGGAAAAAGAAGAGTGCTGTTGAATTAATATATTATAGTAAAGAAAGAAATTTTTTGCTGAAAGGAGGGACTATCTTGATAAATATTCCAAATAAGCTATTACATTTTTCTATTTACATATTTATGCTTATCATTGTATTAATACTGAGTCAGTCTGCTTCTGCTCAGAACACCATTTTTTTCAATGGTGAAGATATAACAGCAGAAATAGAAACCGTTGAAAGAAAGGGAGAACTTTTAATTAAAGCAAGAGATTTAGAAGAGATGCTGGGTGCAGACCTGAAGTGGCAGGCGGCTATAAAAACTCTGGAAATGGAATCAGATGGAGTAAAGATTAAACTTATGGCTGATAGTCCCTATATCCAGATTGGAAATAAAACCCTGCGGACAAAAGCTGGGTTGGTACTTGTAGATGGAAGTGCATTTATCCCACTGGCCAGATCGATAGAAGCTTTTGGATTTTTGCTTGAATATCAAAAAAATAAAGAAGAACTTTATATTTTCAAACCTGAGACCACTATAGACAATGTATGCTGGTCAGAAGATGGAAATCAGCTCAAAATAGAGATGGATGAGATTACTCCTTACCGTGTTCTTAAAGGAGAAGATGGGAAAGAGATCATTGTAGAAATAGATAAGGCTGAGATTGCCAGAGGATTTACAGATAATATTTCTAATGATAATTTTTATTTAAAAATCGATAATGTTCCAGACAGTGCCCTTCTCCGCCTTACTGTAAAGAGCAAGTTTTCTATACCATTTCAGCTGGATGGTGGTGTACACGAAGAGGAAGATGGACTTGTATTGAGCTTTCTGCCTCAGATTAAGACAATTGCATGGTCAGATAAAGATATGCTGATGATAGAGGCAAATGGAGAAATATTTAAACCTGATATTATGTATCTGGAAGAACCTAAGAGGATGGTTATTGATATTCCTAATCTTATGCTGGGAGATTATGAACTTAATTTACCCGAAAATGAATGGATTAAAGATGTCAGAGTTTCTCAATTTAAATATGACCCGGTTACTTTGAGAATAGTGCTGGAGCTTAAAGGTGAAAAGATTCTGCAGCCTGTCGGTCGGGAAGCAGAAGATCTTTTGGTTTTTAAACCTACTATCCAGACAGAAATCAATAATTTAGCCTATAGTGGAGGAAAAATCAAATTCGATTCTACGTCATCTCTGGTTCCAGATATGTTCCTTCTTTCTGAACCGCCGAGGCTTGTAATTAATCTTTTCAATGCTGAAAGAGGAGAAAATATTTCTGACAACATAGAGATAAAAGATAACTCTCTGATAGAAAAAATTCGTACTGCCCGTTTTGATCAGCAGACAGTAAGAGTTGTCGCTGATTTGAAGGAAATGACAGGTTACAGCTGGGAGGAAGAAAAAACCGCTGGCGGGTACAGCTATACTGTTAGTTTTAAGAACAAATTTTCTAATATAAGCAGTAAAGAAGTGGATGGTTTTCAGTACATTAATATAAATTTAACAGGAAACGCAGAATATGAGGTCAAAAAATTCAATTATCCACATAGACTGGTGGTAGATATCCAAAATGCTGTTGATAATCTTGAAGATATAGAACTGCCCGATTATGGCTCAATGATAAAAGATATCAGAACAAGCAGATTTGATAAAGACGGAAAAGAAGTTATTAGACTTGTTTTTGAGCTGAAAGAATATTATAATCATGAAATTACAAAGGCTGACCAGGGAAGAGAAATAAATATTGCCCTGGCAAAAGATCAAAGTTTTGTTACCACAACCAGAAAAGATCTAATAGTAATTGATCCAGGACATGGCGGCTTTGATCCTGGTGCAGTTGGGAAGAATGGGCTTAAAGAAAAAGAAGTTAATCTGGCTGTGGCTAAATATCTGGCAGAGATGCTGGAAGATTCCGGTCAAAGTGTTGTTATGACCAGAAATAGTGATGAATTTATATCCTTAAAACAGCGAGTGAGTACTGCCAATAAATCTGGAGCAGCAATGTTTGTAAGTATACATGCTAATGCTTTTAATGATCCTCTTTCCAATGGTACAGAAACATATTACAGTAGAGTAAAAAGTGAAGACAGCAAAAAGCTGGCAGAATATCTGCAGAAAGAATTGGAAACAGGACTGGGACTCTTTGGGCGAGGTGTAAAAGAAGAAAATCTTTATGTAATAAAATATACTCAGATGCCGGCCGCACTTATAGAAACTGCATTTTTATCCAATGCTCACGAAGAAACACTTCTTTCTCAGGATATGTTTAGGAAGAAAGCTGCCCGTGCTATCTACAGAGGAATAATAAAGTATATGAACAACCTTAGTGAAGGGGGGAGATAGATTATGGCTGATAAGAAATATAAGCTTAAAAATCCCTCTAAAAAAAGAAAGATATTGATGCTTTTAAGAATTGCATTAATCACTGCAGGTGTCATTTATTTGTTGATATTTTTGAGCGGATTGTTTGTCGAAGAAAAAGTGGATATCTACTTTTCCACTGCAGATGCAATGTATCTTCAGTCAGAGAAAAGAGAAGTTTCCGGTGATGATATTTATCAGGAAATAGCAGCTGAACTGAACAGAGGACCGGAAGAAAAAAATCTGAGTAAAACTATTCCAGATGAAGTTGAGCTGCTTGACTATCAGCTTGAAGATGGTCTGCTTATTCTTAATTATAATAAGGCCCTGGTGGAAAACCACTGGGGAGGAAGTACAGGAGAGACAATGACAGTTTATTCGATAGTCAACAGTTATACATCTCTTGAAAATGTAGATCAGGTTAAAATTTTAATAGAAGATAAGGAAATTGAAACTCTGGCCGGACATATGGATCTAACTGCATCATTTGAATTTAATGACAGCCTGGTTTTGCAGAAATAACTTGCAGCCGGGCTTATCTCTTATTATAATGTTATAGGAGTAAGTAGAGACTTAAAGATTAAAAAGCAGGAGTTGGTTTATTTGTGTGGAAAAAATAGCCCGATTGGACTTCTTGACTCAGGAGTTGGTGGGCTGACAGTAGCAAAAGAAATATTTAATGTATTAAAAGAAGAAAAAATTATATATTATGGTGATACACTGCATCTTCCATATGGACCTAAAAATCTGGATGATGTGAGGAACTATGTAAGAAAAATAGTTAAATATCTTGTAGAAGAAAAAGAGGTTAAAGCGGTAGTTATTGCCTGTAATACAGCAACTTCTGCTGCACTGGAAATATTAAAAAAAGAATTTTCTCTTCCTGTATTTGGTATGATAGATAGTGCTGCCAGAAAAGCAGTTAAACTTAGTAAAAACAAAAAAATTGGGGTTATTGGTACCCAGGGCACGATTTCCAGTAAGGCATATCAGAATGCTGTCGGATTTTATGATACAGTTCAGGAAGTTTATGCAGAAGCATGTCCGCTTTTTGTTGAGATGGTGGAAAAAGGAGAATTTACAGGTGATAAAATAGAAAGAACAGCAGACAGATATCTGAATAATTTGATTAAAGCAGGGGTTGATGTGCTAATCCTGGGCTGTACTCATTATCCATATTTAATTCCGGTATTAAAAAAAATTGTGGGGGATGAGGTAGAACTTATTAATCCAGCACATGAAATGGCCGGAGATGTTAAAAAAATCCTGCTTAAAAATGATTTGTTAAATACCGGTAATATTAATCCTGGAGAACATGAGTTTTTTGTCAGTGATATAAAAAAAATATCGCAGAAATTTTTATCAGAAGGAAATAAGTTTTTAAAACTTGATAATCTTAATTTTAAAGAAGATAATATATTCAAAGAATATTAAGTGTCGGGGGGATTTTTTTGCCACAATTATATAATGGAAAAATAGAGAAAAAAGAATTTATGGAGAAAAGAAAAGAAATTCTGAAGAGCTGGAAAACAGGTAGTGATGTTGATCTGCGTTCAGCTGTTGAATTTCAGCGAAGTTTAAGTGAGAGCCGCAGGACATCATCGGTGCTGAAAAAAGCATCATCGGAAGGGAAAATACTCTGCCAGCCCAGAGCTGGTTTAACACTTCTTGACGAGCATTTGGAGCTGCTAAATTTTCTCAAAAAGAGTGCAAAAGCAGATATTCTGTCCACAAATGTTGATACGATGACAAGACAGAATAGATATCAGGATGCGGAAAATGGACTGGTTGAGAGCAGGGAAATTAATAAATCTCTGCTGGATGGTTTTCCCATAATAAGTCATGGAGTAGATAACTGCAGAGAAATAATCTTAAATTTGGATATTCCTGTTCAGCTCAGGCACGGAACTCCCGATTCTCGTTTAATGGCAGAGATAGCTTTTGCCGCGGGATTTAATGATTTTGTTGGTGGTGGTATATCCTATAATTTTCCCTATGCAAAAGATAAAAATCCTGCTGACACTGTTTCCTGGTGGCAGTATGTGGACAGATTGACCGGATATTACGAAAATAGAGGTGTAAACATTAATCGAGAGACATTTGGCCCACTGACCGGGACAATGGTTCCTCCATCTATCAGTGTTGCCGTTTCTATTATAGAGGGTATACTGGCTGTGGAACAGGGTGTCAGACATTTGAGCCTGGGATATGGTCAAAATGGAAATTTAATTCAGGATACAGCCGCACTGCTGGCCCTCAGAGAAATGGCAGAAAAATATATAAAAAATAAAGAGTCAAATTCTGAAAAAATATTTATAAGTACTGTTTTTCATGAATGGTTGGGTGGATTTCCTGAAAATAAAGCGGCCGGATTTGCACTTATCAATACGGGGATATTATCTGCAGCTGCAGGTGGAGCAGAAAAAATAGTTGTTAGATCTCCAGGAGAGGTAATAGATACAGCAGGGAGAGAAGACCTTGCAGATGGAATAAGAACTACCAAACACTGTCTAAAAATTGCTAAAAGGCAGGATTATTTTGATGTAAAACTGGTTGAAGAAGAAAAGAATATTATTATAAAAGAAGCATCAGCAGTAATTGATAGAGTTGAAGAAATAGCCGCCGGATTCTGGGCAGCAGGGGCTGTTAAGGCTGTAGAGATGGGTATTATAGATGTGCCTTTTTCTTCCAGTACTTTTAACAGGGGGGAAGTTATGCCCTGCAGAGACAGTCGGGGTGCAGTAAGGTTTTTTAATACAGGCAGCCTTCCATTTAATGATGAAATTAAGAATTTCCACAAATTAAAGATAGAGGAAAGAGCAGATAAAGAGGAGAGGGAAGTCGACTTTCAGATGGTTATAGATGACATCTATGCAGCTGGAAGAGGTCTGCTCAGCAGTAGAGACTTCCAAAATTAAAGGAGGATTTAATAATAATGCGCAGTGATGGTAGAAATAAAGATGAACTTAGAGAAATTAAAATTCAGAGAAATTTTACAAAATATGCAGAAGGATCTGTAATGATTGAGACAGGAGATACTATGGTGTTGTGCAATGTATCAATAGAAAATAGTGTACCTTACTTTTTAAGGGGGAAAAATCAGGGATGGCTGACAGCTGAATATTCTCTTCTGCCCAGGTCAACACAGGAAAGAACAATAAGAGAGGCAGCAAAAAGGAAGTTGAGCGGTAGAACTCAGGAAATCCAGCGTCTTATCGGGCGCAGCTTGAGGGCTGTAGTTGATCTGGAAAAACTGGGTGAAAGAACTATCTGGGTTGACTGTGATGTTATTCAGGCAGATGGTGGAACCAGAACAGCTTCTGTTACAGGTGCTTATGTAGCTCTTGTTGATGGGATTAACAAACTTCTGGAGAGTGGAGAACTGCAGGAAAACCCTTTAAATAGCTTTATGGCTGCTACAAGTGTGGGGATTGTTGATGGTAAGCCGATGCTGGATTTATGTTATGAAGAGGATTTTAAAGCACAGGTGGATATGAATATTGTTATGAGTTCTGAGGCAGAAATTATTGAGATTCAGGGTACAGCTGAAGAAAATCCCTTCAGTAGAAAAGAGCTAAATGAACTTTATGACCTGGCAGAAAAAGGTATTATGGAGCTGATAGAAAAGCAAAAAAGTAGCCTGGGTCTGGTTAGTGAATAATATGAAAAAAATAATTATTGGCAGTGGAAATGAGAATAAAATAAAAGAGATAAAAGATTTTTTTTCGGATTTAGGACTGGATTTTGCAGGTCTTCCTGCAGATATAAACCTGCCGCCGGTTGTTGAAGACGGCAGATCCTATCAGGAAAATGCACTAAAAAAAGCCAGACAGAGGGCAAAAGAGCTGCAGCAGATAGTGCTGGCTGATGATTCAGGATTATCTATTGATTATCTGGATGGAGCTCCGGGTATATATTCAGCCCGATTTGCAGGAGAGGAAAGCAGTGATGAAGAGAAATACCTAAAAATTATTTCACTGCTTAAAGAAAGCAGTGAAGACGAGAGAAAAGCAGCTTTTATTTCAGCTGTTGCTCTGGTAGATCCAGAAAATGGAGAAGAAATTGTTGTTGAAGGTCGGGTGGAAGGTGTGATTACACTTCAGCCGGCCGGTGATAATGGTTTTGGCTATGATCCTATTTTTTATCTGCCCGAATATGGGAAAACAATGGCCCAGCTGAGTTCGAAAGAAAAGAATAAAATTAGCCACAGAGCAAGGGCACTTACAAAAATGAAAGAAATACTTATAGAGAGATATATTGAGTAATAAACAGTTTTTAAAGTATAATTTGATCTCTGGACCTCTCATCTCTTTTAATATTTTTTGACCAATGCTGTAATATAGGTTATACTAGTAAATGTCGTTATGGCGGAGCGTGGCGCAGTTTGGTAGCGCACCTGCTTTGGGAGCAGGGGGTCGAAGGTTCAAATCCTTTCGCTCCGACCATTTACTTTTAATAACTATTTGCGGGAGTAGCTCAGTTGGCTAGAGCATCAGCCTTCCAAGCTGAGGGTCGCGAGTTCGAGTCTCGTTTCCCGCTCCATGCGCCCGTAGCTCAGCCCGGATAGAGCAACGGACTTCTAATCCGTAGGCCACAGGTTCGAATCCTGTCGGGCGCACCATTTTAA
>JBNJGL010000020.1:0-36257 GCA_051747745.1 Bacillota bacterium
AATTATTATTAGCTAAACATAATAATTGAAATTCAAAACCGTCTGCTCTTTTCTCGGGGCAAGCCCACGAGGTTTGCTAGCAGACTATAACTTCTATCATCTCTTTTTTGAACGAACATTTGTTTTATATTATTTTAGCATACATATGTTTGTTTTGCAAATAAAAAAAGCCTCCTTCTGCTTAAATTAAGCATCAGGAAACTCTTATTTTAAATCAGATTAACTTAGCCGATAATTAAAATTTATATCTTATTTTCCTTTCCATAAATAAGTCATCTTTTCACTTATTATCCTATCATCCTTTTTTTTAGGCCAGAGTTCTATTCTTCTCCCATCTCTCATTGCACTTGCAGTATTATAAAAAAGTTGTTTATTTCTAAATAATTCGGGGAAGTTTTCTTTGATTTCTGCTCTTTTGTTCACTTTATCATATGGACAGTGACTTTCTAAAATATCTACATCTATTTTTTTCATTTCTCTAACAATTGTATCTTCACGCAGATATATCAGTGGACGAATAATGTAGACATCATTCTGACTTAAATGGCGCCGGGGCTGCAGGGAAGAAATCTGCCCTGAATAAATAATACTCATCAAAAAAGTTTCTACTGCATCATCATAGTGATGACCAAAAGCCAGCTTATTAAAACCATTCTCTTTCATATGGTTGACAAGTGCCCCTTTTCTAAAATGTGCACACTTAGAACAGGGATTATCTACATTATCATTTAAGATATATTGAGAAATTTCAGTTTTAATTATTTCATGCTTAATATTAAGCTTTTCAGCAAAAGCAGATAAATCATTATAAACATCTGCCTCACTAAAACCAGGATCGACAGTTACTGCTCTTAAATTAAAACTGACCGAAAAATATTTTTTTAATACAGTCAGGGCATAAAGCAAAAAACTGCTGTCTTTACCCCCTGAAAGTCCAACTAAAACATTATCTCCATCTTCCAGCATATTGAATTCGGCTAATGCTTTAACAATCCGATGATTTATCCAGCTTTCCAGCCTCAACTCCATATTAAAACTCCTTTTTACAGTAAATAATCAGCTTTTTAACCAATCAATTAGTTCTTTTGAACGATCTTCTGCAATTTTATAACCAGAATTATAAATTTCTTTTAATTTTTCTTGATCTTTACTAAATCTATCTATACCAAGATTTTTCGGTCTAAAAACAAAAAAATCTCCTTTTTTTTCTTTTTTCAATATATAATCTATAGTTTTATTATATACCATATAGCGATTTTTTAGCTTATCAGCCAGATGTGGATAATCTTTGAGAAAAAAATCCAGTAAAAATCCGGCTTTTACAGGTTCTTTTCTGTAATTTTTTTCTCGTGTTAAAACAATAATGTTTTTCTTATATCCATCATTTTCTGCTTTATGAACAGGTATGGGTGCAGTAATCCCTCCATCAAGATATTCTCTACCATCGATCTCTACAGGATTGGAAACCAGAGGTAAACTGCTTGATGCTTCAAAAATTTTATCTATTTTTTTCTGACTGCTGTGGTTTTGTGGCTCAAAAAACACTGTTTTTCCTTCTTCACATTCTGTAACTCCAACCACAAGCTTACTCTCCGATTTTGAAAAATTACCGTAGTCAAAAGGTAATATTTTATGAGGTAGTTCATGAAATAAAAAGTCCATACCGAAATAATTACCATCTTTAATAAGATTTTTAATTCCCATATATCTCTCATCTTCGACAAGATCGACAAATATTTTTTTGTTTCTCTCAACCTGTCTGGAAGTATAATTAGCACCATTATTTGCCCCGGCAGAAACTCCTATAACATATTTGAATATAAACTTTTTTTTCAGCAAAAATTCTATAATTCCTGCTGTGAAAGCACCTCTCATGCCCCCACCTTCAAGCACCATTCCACAGTTTTCTATATACAAAAATCTCACCTCAGAAATTTCTTTATTTTATATCTTTACCAAACGGCATCAGTGATAAATAGGCCAGTTTTAGACTCTGTTTGGCAAAAGGAATACCAATAATTGTAACAGCAAAAATTAATGCTGATATTAAGTTTGCAGCAGCCAGTTCCCATCCGAAAAATATTATCCAGATTATATTGGCAATAAATCCAACACTGGATTTTTCTTTTTCCACAATTTCTTTTCCAAAAGGAGCAAGCTGCATTTTCGCAAGCTTAAAACATTGTTTCCCAACCGGAATTCCTATTATTGTAATAGACCACAATATACCAGCCAGCCACCAACCTAAAGCTTCTATAAACCCTCCGAAAATAAACCAAATTATATTTCCTAATAAACTCATATTATTTCCTCCTTTTTATGTTATTATAAATTATAGAAAATGACCAAACCAAATAATTTGCACTACATTTTGTACTCCATTTTTTCTTTTGATATAATTTATCTGGTATGGGGTACATTGTGGATCTTTAAAAAGATTAACACTCTAACACTGTGTACTTTGTCCCTTTTTCTTATAATTTTTTGTCTTTATAATATTAAAATATTTATACAATAATTAGAGCAATTAAGAAAGAAATAATATAACTGTAATTTATTATTATAAAATTTTTAACAGATAAAACAAAGGTTTCTTTTTTGCTTTGTTTTTCAAAAAAATATTCTATATTTTTAAACACTGTAAAAGCAGTTACAAAAACAAAAATAGAATAAATAGGAACCACTTTAAAAATAACTGCAGTTAAAATGGACAGATAGCACAAATAATAAATATATTTAAATAACTTTAAAGATTTATCTCTACCAATATGAATTGGCAGTGTATACCTATTATTTTCCTGATCATCTTTAATATCACATATATTATTGGCGAGCATTATATTGGCAATACCTGCTGTCAGTGGAAAGGTTACTAAAAATATTTTTGATATTTCTATCCAGTCGATCTGAACAGTTAAGAAAACACCCTCAGTATAAACATTAATTAAATTCATATTATGTATATAAACAGTTATTAATGGAATTAAAAATCCCATAAAAAATCCGGAAAAAATTTCCCCTCCGGGAGTTCTAGAAATTGGAACAGGTCCGGAAGTATATAAAATACCTATCAAAAAAGATATAACACCCAGTCCCAGAACAACAATATCGGTATTTAAGAAAAGTATAAAACCAAAACCAACTGCGGACAGCAATAATAATCCTATAGTAATTTTAACTTTTTTGACCGATAAATTATATTTCACAACTGCATTGTGTGTCTCATAATTATATCCTTTTTTCTTTTTGGCTTTTTTGTAATCCTGATAGTTATTGACTGCAGTTGTTGCCATATCTATCGAAAAAAGTGATAAAAACATAAGAAAAAAATTAAATAAATTAAATCTTTCAAAAAAATATAATACATAAATATTACCGAGTATAAATGGAGTAATACTGGCGATTTTAGTTCGTATCTCTACCAGTTTAAAAAATCTGTTTAAGTTCATCTAGCGATTTCCCCCTGTAAGCATCTTTCTCATCAACTAGTAAGTGGCCAGTTTACAGCTGCCAATTTATAACTATTAGATTATCAGCAAAATACAATTGATTGCATCTATTATATTGTGAACTTCTTCCATTAAATTAGAAATAGTTTTCTTCTAATATTTTTGATAAATTGAAGTTTTTAAGATAACTGTTACTCAACAGCATATATAAGCCCAACTGTATTGGGACCACAGTGAGAAGATATAATACCACCTGCTTTTGCAAAGTGAATTTCTTCAAATAATTCCATTTCTTCAATCTTATCTTTGAGATATAAAGCTCCTTTTATATCCTGAGCTTCAGTAACAAATATTTTACTGTTATCCAATTGATCTTTATCTTTAATGACTTTATCCAGCAGCGATTTATAAACTTTATTTTTTCCTCCTCTTATTTTTTCGGATACTCCCATTTTCCCCTTTTTTACTTCTATCATTGGCTTAACTTTCAGCATACTGCTCAAAAATTTACTTACTGAGGAACATCTTCCACCTTTATGTAAAAAATCCAGACTGTCCGGAATGAATCTTGTTTTAATTCTTTTTCGGTCCTGTTTTAATCTTTCCTTTATTGTGGAAAGGTCCAGTCCATCTCTGCGGTATTTTGCTGCATTTATTACCTGATAGGCGATTCCGGTAGATAAATTTTTAGAATCAATTATTTCGATTTCTGTATTCGGAAATTTTTGGGCGGCAAGTTGTGCATTATTAATACAGGAGGAAATTTCTGCTGATAAACCTATGTACAGAACTTTTTTGTTCTGATTAATATATTTTTCAAAGATTTTTTTATATATGATAGGAGATGGCGCAGCAGTTTTAGGAATTTCATCATATTTATCTACTAAATAAAATAATTTATCTGCATTAATGTCTATTCCATCATAATATTCTTCTTTATTTATAATAATTCTCAGTGGAACTACATCAATATTATATTTTTCGATTATCGATTCTGGTAAATCTGAAGTACTGTCAGTAATTATTTTAATCTCTCCCATTTTGATCACTTCTAATAGATTCCATCTTTGTTTTTAATTTTTTTGCTACAAATTCCGGCACCAGATCACCTATTTCTCCACCAAAATAAGCAGCTTCTCTGATTACTGTTGAACTTAAAAAAGCATATTTCGAATCTGTCATCAGAAAAATGGTCTCTATTTCTTTATTAAGGTATTTATTCATGGATGACATCTGAAATTCACCTTCAAAATCAGAAACAGCTCTGAGTCCTCTCAGTATTGCACCACCATTGATCGATTTGACATATTCTGTAGTAAGCCCTGAAAAAGAATCAACACTAACATTTTCTATATGTTTGGTAGATTCTTTCAGCATATCAACTCTTTCTTCCATGCTAAATACTGGATCCTTATTTGGATTACAGAAAACCGAAATGACTACTTCATCAAAAATGTTAGCTGCTCTTTCAACTATATCTAAATGTCCACAAGTTACGGGATCAAAACTTCCTGGATATACTATTTTATTTATCATAACAACCCCCCCATTATTTATTCAAACTATAAATACATATTAAAGTACTGCTGTATTTGCGTTCGCGTATTATTTGAAGTCTTTTATCTAAATGCGTTTTATCATCAGCGGCAGTTTCCACAACAAGCAGTCCTCCAGATTTTAATATTCCATTTTCTAAAATAATATTTACAGTCTTTTCAACATAATCTTTTTTGTACGGTGGATCCATAAAAATAATATCATACTGCTGTGTTGTTTTATACAAAAAATCATAGACATCCCCACTGTATATGTCTGCATAACTGCTGAGCCTGGTTTTTTTTAAATTTTTTTCTATAATCGAAATAAATTTTCTGTTTTTCTCAACAAAATCAGCTCTTTTCGCACCCCGGCTCAGCGCTTCTATTCCAATACCACCAAAACCAGAAAAAAGATCCAGAAAAACAGAATCTAATATAGATGTTCCCAGCATACTAAAAAGAGCTTCTTTTACTCTATCCAGAGTTGGCCTCACCTGTCTGCTTTTTGTGGATTTTAATCTAATACCACCTGCTGAACCTGCAATAACTCTCATTGTTAACCTCCAGCTATATTTTTAAGTTTATATTTTTAATTTTTTCTTTGAGAAGTGGATATTTTCCTTCCCATTTATTATCTTTTAACATCTCTAAAGCTTCTTCTCTTGCCTTTTTGAGAATTTCTTTATCTTTAATTAGATCGGCAGCTTTTAAATCATTAATACCATGCTGTCTGGTACCAAAAAATTCTCCCGGTCCTCTCATTTTTAAATCTTCTTCTGCAATTAAAAATCCATCATTACTTTTTGTCATTATCTCCAGGCGTTTTTCTGCATCTTCTCCAGGAGGGTCAGATATTAAAATACAAAATGATTGTGTTTTTCCTCGTCCAACTCGTCCCCTCAACTGATGAAGCTGTGCCAGTCCAAATCTTTCCGCATTTTCTATAATCATTATTGTCGCATTTGATACATCAACTCCCACTTCAATAACAGTTGTGGCAACCAATATATCTATTTTTCCACTTCTAAAATCATCCATAATCTCTTTTTTTTCTTCTGCATTTATCTGGCTGTGAATTAGTGCAATTTCAAATTCTTCAAAAATACTTTTCCCCAAAATTTCGTGAAGTTCTTCGGCTGAAATAAGGTCAGGCATTTCTTCTGAATGTTCAATTAAAGGACATACTATATATGCCTGTCTGCCTTTTTCAATTTTATCTTTAACAAAATTATAAATTTGTGGTCTCCTATTTTTTCTCCTCCAGAAAGTAGCAATTGTTTTTCTACCGGGAGGCATTTCATCTATTATTGATAGATCCAGATCACCATAGATAAGCATAGCCATAGATCTGGGAATAGGTGTAGCTGTCATAATTAATAGGTCAGGACTATCTCCTTTTTCTTTCAGTTTATGCCTCTGTTCAACGCCAAAACGGTGCTGTTCATCGATAACTATCAGTCCTGCTTTATGATAGTTTATGCTTTCCTGAAAAAGTGCATGAGTTCCAATTATTAAATCAGTTTCTCCACACTGCACAGATTTTTCTATTGAATCTCTTTCTGAAGATTTTAAACTGCCAACGATAATTTCAATATTATAATCAAAGTCTGCAAAAAGTTCTTTGAAATTTAAATAGTGCTGTTCAGCCAGTATTTCTGTTGGGGCCATAAATATACCCTGATAACCGTTTGTCATTGTTTCTAAAAGTGCAAGAGCAGCTATAATTGTTTTACCAGAACCCACATCTCCCTGAAGCAGTCTTGACATAGGCTGTTTTCTTTCTAAATCATCTCTTATCTCTTTCCAGACTCTTTTTTGTGCATCTGTAAGCTCAAAATCCAGTTTATTAATAAAACTTTCTATTTTTTCTTTTTTATATTCATGCTCTATACCATCTTCAACAGAATATTTCTTTTTTTCATTCAGGGAATAAAGCTGAAAAAGAAAAAATTCTTCAAAAGCTAGCCTCATATGTGCAGAAATATAATTTTTTTTATCTTCTGGAAAATGTACTGCAAAAAGAGAGTTTTTCAGAGAAGGAAAATGATATTTTTCAAGAATATAATCAGGCAGTAATTCCTGAAGATTATCATTTAAATCTTCAAGGGCATTTGAAATTATTCTTCTCAATTTGCGCTGGCTTATTCCTTCAGTCAAAGAATATATTGGCACAATTCTACCTGTATTTAATATGGGGTAATCTACATCAAGTTTTTCATAAACTGGATTATTTATATCCTTGCTTTTATATTTTCTCCAGTTTTTTTCGCTAATTTTACCGGTTAATAAGTAAAATTCCCCCTCATCAAAATGATTTTTCAGATAACTTTGATTAAACCAGATACCATTTACAGCATCAGTATCATCAGAAAAGGTCACTTTCAAAATATCAAATCCTTTTCGGATTCTTTTTAAATCAACCTTAAGCACCTTTCCTTTAAGATTTACCTGCTGACCAGGTTTGGCATACCTCATTTCCGTAATCTGGCTGCGATCTTCATATTCTCGGGGGAAATAATACAGTAGATCTTCAACTGTTTTAATATTTAATTTTTCAAGGAGATCAGCCCATTTAGGACCAACTCCTTTTACATATTGTACTTCTTTATCTAACTGAGAGCTCATTAGACTGGTAATTCTCCTTTAAACACAACTGCACCATAAACAAGTGGTCCAGTATGGCAGCCCAAAACTGCACCTATTTTATTGGAAAAAATATTATAATCAAAATTTTCCCTTCCCGAAAAGCTGGACTGAAGAAAATCTTTGAACTGATTATAGTTATCTGTTTCACGACCATATATAAAAGATATGTTAACCTTAGTCTCTTCACCTATATAATCATTTACAAGTTCAGTTAATCGTCTGTTTGTTTTTCCGTAACCTCTAACTTTATCTATTGGGACTAATTCCCCATTTAAACCTGAAAGCTCAAGAATAGGATTGAAATTCAGTATACTACCTATTAATGCCTGAGCTTTTCCTATTCTCCCACCTTTTTCCAGATAAGATAGCTCGTTAACTGTAAAAAAAACAGTCATTTTTTCTCTGGCCCTCTCCAATCTTTTGACAATTTCATTGAATTCCAGACCCTTATTTATTAATTTTGCTGCCATTACAACTAAAAAGCCGAGACCGGTGGTAGTTGATTTAGAATTTATAACTGCAGCATCTATTTTTTCTATCTGTGATGCAGCCAGACGAGCCGATTCACAGGTTCCACTTAATGCTGCAGAAATGTGTATTGATATAATTTGATCATATTCATCAGCCAGTTTTTCGTACTTCTCCATAAATAATCCCACCGAAGGCTGAGAAGTAGTGGGAAGTTTTTGGGAATTTTCCATCATAAAAAAGAAATCATCGGTTTTTAAATCAACTTTGTCCTGATAAATTTTTTCCCCAAAATGGACAGTTAAAGGTACAACCTCTATTTTGTATTTTGCCAGAACTTCTGCAGGTAAATCACAGGTGCTGTCTGTTACTAAAGCTATCATAAAAACACTCCTTATTCTAATGATATTATATATGGGTAGAGAGGCTGTCCTCCTGAATATATTTCTATTTCATCAAAGTCAAAGTTATCTTCAACTATTTTTCTTATCTCTTCCACATCCTGACTATCTATATCCTGTCCATAATAAATGGTTATCAGCTCTTCATCTCCAACGGTTCTTTTAAGTAAATCTAATATTACCTCATTATAATCTCTTCCACTATTTACAATTTCACCATCAGAAATACCTATAACATCATTTTCTTTAATTTCCATTCCATTAATTTTAGAATCTTTAACTGCTTTTGTTATTTCGAGAGTTTTAACATACTGAACTTCATTTTCCATTTTTTCCTTTAATTCATTTAATTCAGCATTATCATCATAAACCATTAATGCAGCTACTGCCTGTGGTATTGTGCGTGTTTCCACGACCACAATATTTTTTTGACTTACTTCAGCTGCCTGTTTTGCTGCAGAGATAATATTTTTATTATTTGGTAAAATTATTATATTATCCAAATTAAGCTGTTCAAGAGCCTGTATGAAATCATTTGTGGAAGGATTCATAGACTGTCCACCTTCAATAATAGTATCTACTCCCAGCTCCTTTAAGATGTTTTTTATACCTTCTCCATTTCCAACAGATATAATACCATAATTTTTTTCTATTTTCATCTGATCTGTCTCATCTGCAGAATCTATTTCTTTATTTACAAAAATACTCTCATCATCATGTACGTGCTCAGGATGATCAGGCAGAGCTGCTGCCATCTCCTTTGCTTTTATTTCCTCATTCTGTTTTTTCATATTATCAATTTTTATATCAAATATACTTCCCTGCTTGAGACCATATTCAAGCACAACACCAGGATGGTTGGTATGAACATGAACTTTTATAATTCCATCACTACCGACAACCATTATTGAATCTCCATAACTCTGAAGGTCTCTGCGCATTTTTTCTATTTTTTTATTTAACTCATCTTCAACCTGACCATTTCCAATAAGCATCTGAGTACAGTAAGTAAATTTGATATCTTCTTTTGTTTCAGCCTTAGAAGCTCTTCTGCTTATCTTTTTTTCTTCAGTATATTCAATTTCTTCATCTTTAAGGCCTTTTAACATACCCTCCAGCAGAGTAAAATAACCCTGTCCACCGGCATCCACTACTTCAGCTTCCTTTAATGTCTGTAAAAGATCCGGAGTTCTATTTAAAGATTTTCCTGCTTCTTTTATAATAACAGGTAAAAACTGCATAAAATCATTATATTTTTCAGAAGCTTTCATAGCCTCTTCTGCAGTCTCACGAGAAACGGTTAATATAGTTCCTTCTACCGGTTTGAGAACACCATGATAAGCTACTTCAGATGCTTTTTTTAAGCCCTTTGCAAAGTCATTTGTCCTTATTACTTTTTTGTTTTTTAATGATAAGGCAAAACCTCGTATCAGCTGTGAAAGTATTACACCAGAATTCCCTCTGGCTCCCATAAGAGCACCTTTTGATAATGCGGAAGCCAATCCTCCAACACTGCTGGTCTGCATTTCTTCAATCGAGCTTACAGCTTCTTTAAAGGTTAAATACATGTTTGTACCGGTATCTCCATCTGGTACTGGAAAAACATTTAATGAATCTATAAATGACTGCTGTTCTTTTAACCAGTATAACGATGATAGCATAATTTGCTTAAATTTTACTCCATCAATTATTTTAATTTCTTTGTGCATGCTGTCATTATGTGGCATCGCCAACCCTCACTCCCCTAACATTTACATCAATTGTATCAATATCGATTCCCACTTTTTTCTCGAGGGTATAGCGAACTCTTTCAATAACATTATGTGCAACTTCATGTATGTTAGTACCATATTCTACAATAATGTTTAGTTCTAAATGGACATCTTCATCTTTAATCTCGACAGCAACACCTTTGCTTATATTATCCCAGCCGAGCAAATCTGCCAGTCCGTCCTGTACTCCTCTAGATGACATTCCAACCAGTCCATAACATTCCATTACAGCAAGTCCTGCTGTTTTTGCTATTACCTCTTCATCAATTATTATTTTACCAAGTTCATTTTTAAGTTCTTTTTCCATAAGTTAACACCTCTTTTCATACATAATTATTCTACAATATAATGGTCAGTGTTGCAACTTTTAACCAAAATTCAAATATTCTGTTATTTGTTAATTACTTCAACATTACACCTGACTTTCCTGCTCACATTTCTATCATCCATATAATTAAAAATATATTTTTCATGCTGTTCTCCAAAATTAAAAAACTACTCTGCATTAAAACTTGCCAATCAATAGTGATATGTGTTAAAATAAAAGCTGACAGAAATTTTTATATTCGTTTAAGGAGGTGTTTTCTGTGTCCAGAGTCTGCGAAATTTGTGGTAAAGGTGGCAATACAGCCAATAGTATACAGAGACGTGGTAAAGCTAAGAAAAAAGGTGGTGTTGGTAGAAACATCACAAGTGTTTCAAAAAGAACTCAGCGCCCCAACCTAAAAAAGGTTAAAGCAATTGTTGATGGTTCACCGAAAAGAATTAAAGTGTGTACACAATGCCTCAAGTCAGGCAAAGTAGAGAGAGCATATTAAATTAATATTTTAAAATCAGGAGTTAACCTGCAGAGGTTAGCTCCTTTTTTTTAGTATATAGATTAATATTCCATCATCAACTTCTACTCTGGCCTTTTTCTTTAAAATTTTATTGCTTATTCCTCGTGTTCTGCTGCGAATAAATTTCTCATTATTTGTATTATATTTACATCCTGATATAGAAACAGATCCTACTGAATCAGTCTGAGGGATCAGTGATAATAGGTCACCTGCGTTATTAGCAAAAATTTTACTGCTGTTTATTACACCAATTTCCAGATTTTTTTCTATGATTTTCCCATCAATACTAAAATCAGCGATATATTCTAATAGATTGATATTTCCCAGTTCCTGATCTATTCTACCACCAAGGGCGGCAAAAATTAAAATTTCTTTTATATCATTTTCCCGGCAGAAATCTACAGCAAGTTCACTATCTGTTTTATCTTTCTCAGTAGGAAACTTAATTATTTCTACGGCATTATTTCCTTTAAATTTTTCTAATGTCTCCCTAGAAACAGAATCCAGATCTCCAATGATAACATCTGGCACTATATTTATTTTATAAAGTATATCTGTTCCACCATCAACACCTATAATCATTTTACTGTCATAACTGTCAATAATATTTAAAATTTCAGCCTGAGACAGATTAAATTCTCCATTTAAAAAAACAAGAGCTCTTTTTTTATGCATCTGCTGCTATTTCCCTCATTTCTTCCAGTGCAGCAGCAGGATTTTTATGTCCAAATATGGATGAGCCAGAAACAATTATATCTGCTCCTGCGCTGATTATCTTAGATAAATTATCTGTATTTATCCCTCCATCAACTTCAATTTTTACATTATAATTATTTTCATCAATAATTTTTCTCAATTTCTTTATTTTATCAGTAATCTGAGGTATATAAGACTGGCCTCCAAAACCAGGATTAACAGACATAATTAGTACAAGATCCAAATCAGGTAAAACATATTCAAGCTCCTGCAGCGGTGTTGCAGGATTGAGAGAACAACCTGCTTTAACATTATGATCCTTAATCATCTGTATTACTCTATGTACATGCTGGGTAGCTTCTGCATGTACAGTTAAAATATTACTACCTGCTTTAACAAATTCTTCAATATATTTTTCAGGATTTACCATCATCAAATGTGTATCAAAAATCATATCTGTATGTTTTCTAATATCAGCTATTAAGCCGGGCCCAAAAGTAAGATTAGGAACATAGACTCCATCCATAACATCAAGATGCAGATAATCTGCTTTTTCTACTTTTTTTATTTCCTGTTGTAAATTACTAAAGTCTGCAGATAATAGTGAAGGGGCAAACTGTGTTTTCATCAGTACTCATTCTCCTTTTCTTTCAATTCATTATAAATCTGACAGTAGCTTTCATATCGTCTTCTGGAAATTTCTCCAGCTTCTACTTTTTTCTGTACTGCACATTCTGGTTCATGTGTATGGGTACATCTATTAAATTTACAGTTTCTGCTGTATTGAGCTATTTCCGGAAAATACCAGTACAGGTCATCTGTTTCAATATTAAGATTAATATTTCTCATAGATGAAAAACCTGGTGTATCAGCAATCCACCCATGCTCAGAAATAGGCAGCAGTTCCACCATACGTGTAGTATGAACACCTTTTTTGAGTTTTTTGCTGACACCTGCAGTAGGTAAATCAGCTTCCTTAATAACTTTATTTAAAAAAGAAGATTTTCCCACTCCAGATGGACCTGTTAAAACATTTATTTTATTACTAAATATATCCATAAAACTTTCAATATTAATATTTTCTTTAACACTTATAAAATATAATTTATAACCAGCTTTTTTGTAATCATTAAATTCCTTTTGGTAATTTAAATCAGTACAGTCAATTTTATTTATCACAATAATAGGTTCAAAACCTGAACTTTCCACAAGCAAAAGAAATCGATCCAGAAGTTTAGGGCTAAATTCAGGATTTTTTATAGAATGCATAACTAAAACCTGATCAACATTTGCAACTTTTGGTCTTTTGAGGAGGTTTTTGCGGGAATAAACTTTTTCCAGAGTTAATTTTTCTTTGTTTATTTCTACACTATCTCCTGGATATATTGTTTTTCGAATTTTACCTCTAATTCTGGTCTGATATATATTTTCTTCTCTGTCAGCTACAAAGAAAAATCCTCCAATAGATTTAATCAGTAGACCTTTCATCTAAATATATCAACCTCCTATATTTTCAGTCCTTATCAGCCTATCATTAAAATAAATTTGTATTTCAGTTGGCCCAACACTTGTAATATTTCGCGTCACGCTTTCACCAGGCTGATGAACTGCGCTGTACACTGTATCTTCTCCACTATTGTCCTTGACAATAATTTTTACTTCTGTTGCTTTTGTATTATTTATATTTACTTTTATACTACTGTTGTGTATTTCTGCATTTTCGGGATTCAAAAGACCCCGACTGATAATTAAATCAACCGGTGTTCCTTCTGGTAATCTTTCTCCAGGATTATAATTCTGAGAAATTATTTGTCCATCAGAAAATCTGGATGAATCTTCTACTGTTATTTCACCAACGTTAAGTCCAAGTTCTCTCAATTTTTGAAAAGCTTTTGTCCTATCCATACCAGTTAAATCAGGCATGTTAACAGACATATCTCTTTCTCCTCTACTAACAAAAAGTGTTATCATTTCATCACTTTTTATTTCTGCACCAGCAGCCGGTATCTGATCGATTACTCTTCCAGCTTCAATAGATAACCTAAATATATATTCAATTTCGTATTTATCCAGTGAAAGATTCTCTAATTCTACCAGTGCTTCACGCAGTCCCATATCTCTTAAGTCAGGTAATTTTATTAATTCTGGACCTTTGCTTAGTGTTATATTTATCTTCCTCGTCTGTCTGACTCTTTCTCCTGGATCCGGAAATTGAGAGATTATATGATTTTCTGGAACTTCTTCATTAAAAACTCGTTCTTTTGTTTCTTCAAATTTTAAACCAACCTGACCTAATTCTTTTTCAGCTTCTTCAAAACTTAAACCCACAACATCCGGGACTTCAACTACCGGTACATTTGTATATGAATTAAAAAAGTAATAACCACCTAAAACCACTAAAGAAAATAATAAAACTATCACTGAAGTCCATACTGCTGTTTTCTTCAAAAAAGCTTTTCTATTATTTTGATCCTGTTCTTCAAGATCATCATTATTATTACTTTCGTTAATCTTAACTATTTTTTCGACTTCTGCATCATCAGCATCTAATTCTTCTTTATTTTCTTTATCATCATTCTTAAATAGAATATCTGTTTTTTTCAAAACTTTTGTTTCCCCTGGATCAGACTTTTCATTGAAGTTATTTACATTTATATTGTTATTATTTAAATTTTTGAGAGCCAGTGTTATCTCTTCTCTCATCTCTGAAGCAGTCTGAAATCTATCTGAGGGATCTTTTGCCATTGCTTTCATAATAAGATTATCTACATCAGCAGGTATATCTTTGTTTATCTGTGCCGGTCTTACTGCTTCCTGCTGTATGTGTTTCAGAGCAACTGAAATAGGACTCTCACCGTGAAAAGGAAGTTCACCAGTTGTCATTTCGTAAAGCACTACTCCAAGTGAATATAGATCAGAATATGCTTTTATATCTCCACCTTTTGCCTGTTCGGGAGAAAAATAGTGAGCACTTCCTACAACGGTATCTGTAACATTCATTGTAGCCGAACTTACAGCTCTGGCAATGCCAAAATCTGTCACTTTAACTTCCATATCCTCGGTCAATATTATATTATGAGGTTTAATATCACAGTGAACAATATTGTTTTTGTGCGCAACATCCAAAGCAGAGGCAATCTGTCTTGCTATTTCAAGTGCTTCTGTCAGGGATAGATAACCTCTTTCATTTATTAAATCTTTTAAATTTTTACCTTTTATTATTTCCATCACTAAAAAGATATAGTCATCATCAATGCCAATATCATATATACTCACAACATTTGGATGAGATAATCTGGCAACAGCTCTTGCTTCCTGGCGAAATTTTTCTTTAAAATCTTTATCAGAATAGTGTTCTGGCCTTAACATCTTTATAGCGACCCTGCGGTCTAAAAGCGTATCATGGGCAGAATAAACTATTGCCATACCACCTTTTCCAATTTCTTTTATAATTTTGTATCTATTATTTATAATTTTCCCCTGCATAAATTCACCTCAATCATATATTAAAACAGGTATCTAAGAATTTAAAATTAAAATAAATGTAATATTATCACTGCCGCCATTTTCTAATGCAGTATTCAATAATTTTTCTGCCAGCAGATCTAAATTTCCCCTGAATTCATCGATTAATTTTTCTATTTCTTCTTCTCTTATAAGGTCGGTAAGTCCATCTGTACATAAAAGTACAATATCATCTGCAAAAATATCCAGTTTACCCTCATCTATTTTTAGATTTTTTTCCAGTCCAAGTGCCTGAGTTAAAATATGTCTCTGAGGGTGGTTAAATGCATCTTTTTTTTCTATTTTCCCCTCTTTTATTAAATCAGCAACTAAAGAATGTTCTTCATTGATCTGTTCTAATTTTCCTTCACGAAAAATATATATACGGCTGTCACCTACATGAGTAAAATAAAGGCTTTCTTTTTTAATTAAAACAGCAGAATAAGTAGTACCCATTCCTAAATATGAAGGGTTTTTACTGCTTTCTTTAATGATTTTTTCATTTACACTGCTGACCAGATTTTTTAAATCTGCAAGTATGTCAGTATTTTTAGAACAGGTGAAATCACTGCTTTTTTCTACAGCTATTTCACTTGCCACTTCACCGGCAGCATGACCTCCCATTCCATCAGCTACCAGAAAAAAAGAGTTTTCTTTATCAATAAGATAATTATCTTCATTATTTTCTCTTATCTTTCCTCTGTGAGTAACAGCTTTAACCCGCATTATATTTCCCCCTAACTATGTTTTCTTTTCAGCTGTCCACAGGCTGCTTCTATTTCACTACCCATTTCTTTTCTAATGGTAACCTGTAGACCCCTATCATTCAGAATTTCAAAAAATTTATCAAGAATCCTTTTATCTGGTCTTTTAATATTTAATGCCGGGACAGGATTAGCCGGTATAAGATTTACATGACAGTTAATTCCTCTCAGCAAATCAGACAGCTGTATCGCCAGTTCCGGACTATCATTAACTCCATCCATCAATACATATTCAAAGGTAACCCTTCTGCCGGTTTTTTCTATATAATAGTTAACTGCCTGTAATAACTGTGTAATATCATATTTTCTGTTTACAGGCATTAGTTTATTTCTAAGCATATCATTTGGAGCATGGAGGGAAACGGCAAGTCCAATTTGATCATTTTTCTCTGCCAGTTCTCTAATTTCTGGGACAAGTCCAGCAGTAGATATAGTCATTTTCCTCATACCTATATTTAATCCATCATCTTCATTTATTATTTCTGCTGATTTTAGAACACTGTTTAAATTTGCCAGTGGTTCACCCATTCCCATATAAACAATATTACTGATACGGGGATCTCCAAATGTCTCTGAACTTATATCCTGCTGTATTTTTAAGACCTGATCTATTATTTCTCCGGTACTCAAGTTTCTCTTCAGTCCATCTATTCCTGTTGCACAAAATGAACACCCCAGTGCACATCCTACCTGAGTAGAAATACATATGCTGTGTCGACCTGATTTTTCAAACGGAATATAGACACTTTCAATATTTTCTCCATCATTCAATTCCCACAAATATTTAACAGTACCATCTGCAGCCTTCTTCTTTTCCATCAATTTAATATCTGTCATTTTAAAATTTTTCTGCAGATCTTTTCTCATTGTTTTTGGTATATTTGTCATTGAATTATAATCCGTAATACCATTTTTATAAATCCAATTAAAAACCTGCTCTCCTCTATAATCTGGATATCCAATATTATTAATTGATTTCATTAATTCATTTCGTGTTAAACTTTTTAAATCCTTCATAATAAAATTAATTCACTCTCCAATTTTTTTTATGCGCGCATAAAAGAATCCTTCTGTATTGTTTATTCCTGGAAGCAGTTCAAGATACTTTCCCTCAGAAGAATAAACTGTTTCCAATTCCTTTACAGTGCAATTTAGATTTTCTAAAATAAAATGATCATTTTCTACCAGTATTTTATCTATTATATTTTGATTTTCTTCCCGGGTTAGTGTACATGTTGCATATAACAATTTTCCGTTAGCTTTCAATTTGTTTAAATTATTGCTCAATATACTGTACTGCAGATCGGCAAGTTTCTTTATATCTTTTTCAGATTTCTGCCACTTTATCTCCGGTTTAGAAGAAATCAAACCCAGACCACTGCAGGGAAGATCAGCCAGTATTCTATCATATTTTTTCTTATCAGTTAGCCTTCTGCTGTCAGCGGCTTTAATTTCAATATTATCTACTCCAAGCCTGATGGCATTCTCTTCAACCATATTTAATCTCTTAGAACTGATATCTACAGCAGTTATAGAACCGGTATTCTGCATTTTTTCTGCAATATGAGTTGTTTTTCCACCAGGAGCAGCTGCAAGATCGAGAACTTCCATATTTTTATCGACATCAAGCAAAAATGCTGCCAGTCCGGCGGCAATACCCTGGACATATGCACCACCTTTTTTAAAAACTTCTGTCTGACAAGGATTAATATTGCTCTTGATTTTATAAAACCCATTTAAAAAACTTTTCTCAAATTTAATATCTTCTTTCTCGAGCAGTTGGATAAATTTATCCTCAGAAATTTTCAAAGGATTGTGCCTAAAATAAATTGTCGGTCTTTCATTATTTGCTTTCAATATTTTTTCCACTGCTGATTGGCCATACTGTAACAGCCATTTTCTAACAAGCCATTCAGGATGTGAATATTTTACAGATAAGTATTTTACATTATCCTTATTTTTATTAGGAAGTCTAATGTTGTCTTTTTTTCTAATAACAGTTCTTAAAATGCCATTTACAAATCCAGAAACCTTTTTACCTTTTTTTCCACAGGAGTTTTTTACAGCTTCTACGGTTTCAAAAACAGCTGCTCTTTCGGGAATTCTATCAAGAAAAAGGAGCTGATATATACCTATTCTCAGCCCCTGTAGAACTTCTTTATCGAGTTTAGAAATATCAGTTTTAGAAAATAAATCAATTATATAATCCAAATAAATTCTTTTCCTTAAAACTCCATAAAAAATTTCGGTAAAAAGTCCTCTATCTCTTTCATCTGTAATGGTTTTTAAATATCTATTTGATATTCTATCAGAATAATAACCTAAATCAATCTCCATTAAAGCTTCAATTAATTTTTCTCTTGTTGTTTTCATATATTAATTCACCTATTTAAATACGGTATGGATTTTGTTTCAACGAAAATTTTGGAAGCTCTTCCAAATTGAGAACTTCCCGCCCACCTTACACCTTTTATTTCGATTTCTTCTACTTCAGTATAGGTGGTTAAATATTTCTGAAGATATACTCCCAGCCATGGTCCCGCAAGATTTGCAAAAATTAAAGCTATAATCATATTAAAAATACTGAAAGTTTTTGTAATATATAGAAGCAGCAAAAATAAAACTGATGATACAAGATTGGCTGCAGTCATACTTGTACCACATCTTTTATGAATAGCCAGTTCAGATTGACCGGACTTTAAAGCATTAAGCCCTATCTTTGCAGCCTCAAGTACCTGTTCAGGATACTGAGCTCCCATAATATAAAAACCTTCTTCTTCTGCATATCCAGCCAGATTTCTGTACCCGTACTGTTTTTCCAGTATATTAACTGTTGCGTGTTCAATACTGTGATTTTTTCTAAGTTTTTTATTTGTAGCTATTTTATAAATTTGACCAGGTATATATATTATATTAACTAGAGAATCTAAAGTAAATTTAAATGGAAGCAGAATTATTAAAAATAGGAATAACATAAAAAATGGAAGAAGGAAAAAAAACATTAATCATCCCCACCCATACCGAAAAGAACTAAAATTCTTAAAAGGTTTATCAGAGCAACCAGTGTTGCTGCAACATAAGTAAATGCAGCAGCTCTGAGAACTTTTTTTGCACCCTGTATTTCTCTTTCATTAAGATAGTGACTGGATTTAAGAATAGAAATTGCCCTATTGCTTGCATTAAATTCCACCGGTAATGTTACAAGATGGAACAAAAATGCTGCAAAAAACAATACAAATCCAGTTAAAATCAAAAAATCTGCTCTAATAAAAAAACCAAAAACTGCCATAGGAAGACCAAAACTGGATCCAATATTTGCTGCAGGAACAAGTTTGGCCCTTATATTTAATGGTTTATATGATTTTGCATCCTGTATGGCATGACCGGCCTCATGTGCTGCCACACCAATAGACGCAATAGAACTACTTTTATAAACGTTTGAGGAAAGATTTAGCACTTTACTTTTTGGATCATAATGATCACTCAATTTTCCTTTTATCTGATTGACAGATACTTCTGAAATGCCACTTTCTCTCATTATTTTAGCCGCCACTTCTGCTCCGGTTAATCCTGAATCACTATAAACTTCACTGTATTTATTAAAAGTAGATTTAACTTTATACTGAGCATAAGCTGACAGCAGAAGTGCTGGAATTATCATCAGTATTGTTGGATCATAAAAAAATGGAAAATACATGTAAACTCACTCCTTTCTTATTTATCTGTTTTTCCTAGTTTCTGACCTTTTGCTATATCATGTCCACAGAGAAAATCTTCTGTATCCATTTTTTTACGGCAGGGCAGCTGAAGTTTTTCAATTTTTATTATTCCATTTCCACACTGAACAGTTATACCTCCATCCAGATCCGCATTCAATATTCTTCCGGGTTCAAAAGCTTCAGCTTCTTTTGAATCGTCAACTATATCAACTCTCCATATTTTAAGCATATCATCTTCAAGATAGGTATATGCGCCCGGCCAGGGATTTACTCCTCTAACCAGATTGAAAATATCTTCAGCAGAATCTTCCCAGTTGATTTCCCCAATTGCTTTATCTATTTTATATGCATATGTTGCCATATTATCATCCTGTTTTATTCTGGGGGCAGATCCATCTTTAATATCATTTAAAGTTTTAGTAATAAGTTCTGCACCCTTAACAGCCAATTTATCATGAATACTTCCTACTGTATCTGTTTTTTTAATCTCCAGTTCCTGCTGATATATTATATCTCCATCGTCAAGACCTTCATCCATATACATTGTTGTATTACCCGTTTTCTTATCACCATTTATAACGGCCTGATGAATGGGACTTGCACCTCTATATCTGGGAAGTAAAGAAGCATGAAGATTTATACATCCATATTCAGGCATGTCCAAAATATCTTGCGATAATTTTTGTCCAAATGCAACAACTACTATAAAATCTAAATCATAAGAATTTAATTTTTTAATAAAATTATCATTATTTATATTTTCT
The DNA here is from genome assembly GCA_051747745.1 of Bacillota bacterium. Classification (GTDB taxonomy): domain Bacteria; phylum Bacillota; class Halanaerobiia; order Halanaerobiales; family Halanaerobiaceae; genus QPJE01. Next base: position 20,561 of record JBNJGL010000020.1, read on the forward strand.
GACTGAAGCACAGATATATCAAATTTTTCGGCAGTTCTTTTAACTGGAGAAGGTGTTAATTTTTGACCTCTCCCCTTCTTCCTATCCGGCTGAGTAACTACAGCTCTAACATTAATACTGTCATTAAGTATTAATTCTTTAAGGGTGGGAACAGCAAAAACAGGTGTTCCCATAAAAATAATTTCCATCAAAATCACTCCATAATTTTTACAGTTTTATCAATAAATAATATACCATCAAGATGATCCAGCTCATGCTGAATAGCTCTTGCCTCAAAATCTTCTGCTTCAAATGTTATTTCTTCACCTTCTCTATTTAATGTTCTAACTGTAATTTTTTCTGCTCTAATAACCTCTCCTGTCTCATTTGGAACACTGAGACAGCCTTCTTCCATAATAGATTTACCAGATTCAGATATAATTTCTGGATTTATCAATTCTATCAAGTTTTCACCAACATCAACCACTGCTATTCTCTGTAATATTCCAACCTGTGGAGCTGCAAGTCCAACTCCATCTTCTGTATACATTGTATCTTGCATATTATCCAGCAGTTCATTAGTTTTTTCATTTATTTTATCTACTTTTTTAGCCTTGCTTCTCAATACAGGATCTCCCAGTTTTCTAATCTGTAAAATTGCCAATTCGAAAACCTCCTTATCATAATTATAACATTTTATATGGATCTACATCAATACGAAGATCTACATCATCTAACTCATTAATTTTTTGGTAAAACTTTTTTTCAATTAATCGCAGAAGATACTCTCTGCTGCGGAAAGATTCAAATTTTAAAATTATCTGCCAGCGAAATTTATTTCTAATCTTTTTGAAAAAAGCAGGGGCAGCACCCATTTTTTCACTATAGCCACCATGTAGCTCTATAAATTTATTTAATTTTTCTGCAGCAGATATAACATCTTCTTCCCTATTACCCTGAATAATTATATTAACAAGCCTGCAGAAAGGTGGATAATTTCTGTTCTTTCTAATATTTATTTCGATATTATAAAAATCATTATAATTGAAATTTGCTGCTGTTTTAATACTGTAGTGATCTGGATTAAAAGTCTGTATTACCAGTTCTCTCTCATGATTTTTATCAATAAATAAAAACTGCGTTAAAAGCTGAAACGTTCTTTCTGATGATCTGAATTCAGGAATATTTAAAATTGTATCGGCAGAAATAATCCCTATCAATCCAACACCAGAATAATCCTCTCCTTTTACAGCCATTCTGGTTCCAACCAAAATATCTATTTCTTTATTCTTGAGTTTTTTAAATATATTATTATGCTCATCTCTATCTGTAGAAATATCTGCATCCAGTCTGACAGTTTTTTTATCAGGAAATATTTTTTTTATTTCATCTGCAATTTTCTCTGTACCCATGCCCGATCGTCCAATAAATTTACTGCCACACTGTGGACATTTATTCGGAATATCTCTTTTATTTCCACAGTAATGACATATAAGTTTCTCTTCTTCTTTATGATAAGTTAAACTAATATCACAATTATCACATTTTACAACATAACCACATTTTCTGCAAATCATATAATTTGCAAATCCTCTTCTGTTGATAAATAAAAGCACCTGTTTTTCTTCGAAAAAAGTGTTTTTCATTTTCTCAACAAGAGCGGTACTTAAATTACTCAAATTACCTTTTTCTGCCTCTATTTTCATATCAACTATTTCTGCAGAAATAATGTCATAACCAGCATTTTTATCCTCAGGCAGCAGTTTTTGATACTCCTTATTTTCCGCTAAATATTCTGTTTCCACAGAAGGAGTAGCAGATGCCAATAAAAGAACAGAATTATTATTCTGTGATCGTCTGGCCGCAACCTGGCGGGCATGGTAGGTTGGGAATTCATTCTGTTTATAACTCTCATCATGTTCCTCATCAATTATTATAAGTTTTAGATTATTAACAGGTGCAAATACTGCAGAACGTGCACCAACTGCAATTATAGCTTCTCCTGATTTTATTCTGCGCCATTCATCAAATTGTTCACCTGCGGAAAGCTGACTGTGAATTACAGCAATTTTTTCTTTGAATCTATTTTTAAGATTTTGAAGAATTTTAGATGCCAGCATAATTTCTGGTACCAGTAAAATTCCACCTTTATTATTTTTTATCAATTTTTCTATAAGTTTAATATATATTTTATTTCTTTTTTCTCTCATTACTTCTCTATAAAGAAAAGTTCTATTCTCATTTTTTTCAATCATTCTATAAGTTTTTTCAAATGACTTAAACTCAACTTTATCCAGTTCAACTTTATCTGATCGACTTTCTTCACCTAAAATATCTGGCTTTCTCCATACTTCTATATTATAATACTCAAGCAGGTTTTTTTCTAGTAAACTATATACAGTTTTAGGATAAGTATCAGCAGCTTTTGCAGCATCTTTAACTGTTATTTTATTTTGTTCATTTTTTAAAAAATATTTTAAAATTAAATACTGTTTGGGAGCTCTTTTTTTAAGATTCTCAATCAGTTCTTTATTTTCTTTAGCTTTTGAAGTTAACCTTAAATATCTTACTATTTTTTTCTTAACTCTCCTGTCCAGAATACCTGGTGGAAGTGCTGCTTTAATAACCTGTATAAGATAGCTGTGATAATATTTTGCAACCCACCTGTAAAGATTAAGCATTTTTTTATCAAAAAATGGCCTATCATAAACTACTGAATCAATTTTTTTTAATTTTTGCCGTTCTATCTCAGCTTCAACATCAATATCTACCACAAAAGCTGAGATCTTTCGTTTTCCAAAAGGTACTTTTACTAAATGACCAATATTAATTTTTCCTTCTAACTCTTCTGGTAATAAATAATCAAAAGGGCGATCCAAATCTGCAATTGGAATATCAACTATTACTCTGACAGTCTTCTTCATTTTTTGTTCACCACTAATGTTGTATTATTTTATAATTGAAAACCGAAGGCAGATATCCACCTCCGGCAAAATATTATATTTAATTTAAGCCTGCTCTACTGCGTAATTTTTCTACTCTATCTGTTTTTTCCCAGGGTAGATTTAAATCATCTCTTCCAAAATGTCCATAAGCAGCTATCTGTTTATAGATAGGTCTTCTTAAATTTAAATTTTCTATTATTCTGGCCGGTCTTAAATCAAACTCTTCTTTAACAATTTTTTCAAGCTGATAATCATCTACAATCCCTGTGCCAAAAGTTTCTATCATTACTGAAAGAGGTTCTGCCACCCCTATTGCATAAGAAATTTGTACTTCACATCTGCTGGCAAGTTCGGCAGCCACAATATTTTTGGCAATATATCTGGCCGCATAAGAAGCTGATCTATCTACTTTTGTTGGGTCTTTACCAGAAAAAGCACCACCACCATGCCTTGCAGAACCACCATATGTATCTACTATAATTTTCCGACCAGTAAGCCCTGTGTCTCCGTGTGGGCCTCCTATTACAAATCTTCCGGTAGGGTTAACAAGGATTTCTGTATCTTTATCTATTAATTTTTCAGGAATTATCTCATATATAACATTTTCTGTAATATCCTTTTTTATCTGCTTCTGTTTTACTTTAGGATGGTGCTGTGAAGATACAAGAACTTTATCTACTCTGACAGGAATATTGTCCTGATATTCAACAGTTACCTGAGTTTTGCCATCAGGACGAAGATATTTTAAAGGACCGTTTTTTCTGACATATGCAAGCTGTCTGGCAAGTTTATGGGCAAGCATAATAGGCAGCGGCATAAATTCTTTAGTTTCATTAGAAGCATAACCAAACATCAATCCCTGATCTCCCGCTCCCAGTTCAGAATCTGAATGTCCTTCTTTTTCTTCCAGAGAGTGGTCTACACCAAGAGCAATGTCACTTGACTGCTCGTCAATAGCTGTTAAAACAGCACATGTTTCCGAATCAAAACCAAACTTTGCCCTGGTGTATCCGATTTCTTTAACTGTTCTACGGGCAATTTGGGTTAAATCAACATAACATGAAGTTGAAATTTCTCCAGAAATCAAAATAAGTCCTGTAGTAACAAAACTTTCACAGGCAACCCTTGCCTGGGGATCTTCAGCAATAATCGCATCTAAAACAGCATCTGAAATTTGATCTGCAACCTTATCTGGATGACCTTCAGTCACTGATTCAGATGTAAAAAGGTACTTTCGTGTCATATTATCACCTTTCATAAATACCAGTAATTATTGAATTTTTCTTAATAAATATAGTGTAGCATATTAGTTAAAAACTGTCAATTAATAGAGTTCGATCGGAGTTCCTCATTTTTATATTACACTACAGAAAGAAAACCCTAATTATTACTAACTTTTTTGAAAATTTCTAACAATAATAAATAGAGAAAAAACTATAAGGGAGATACTCACAATCTGTGCAATCTGAAAGTTTCCCAGCATTAAACTGTCTGTTCTAAGATTCTCTATAACAAATCTGACTGTAGAATAAAATAACAGATAATATGCAAATGTATTACCTTCTTTTTTCGAAAAGTTATAATATATAATTAAAAAAACAAATAAAATAAAATTAAATATAGATTCATATAAAAAAGTTGGATCTCTATAAAAACCATCAATGTACATCTGTTTTTTTATAAAATCAGGAAATCTATTTATATAATCTGTACTGACAATTTTCCCATAAGCTTCTTTATTAAAAAAATTGCCCCATCTACCTAAACTCTGTCCAAAAGCTAATGCAGGAGAAAGTATATCCAAAAGTTTTAAAAAAGAAATATTTCTTTTTCTACTTAAATAATAAAGTACAGCAATTCCTGAAAATAATGCTCCATGAACAGCCAGTCCCCCCCGCCAAATAGCAAATATTAATTCAGGATTTCTAAAATAATATTTATAATTAAACAGCACATAATATAATCTGGCCCCTAATATTGATACAGGAAGAACATAAATAAGAAAATCTAGAAAAAAATCAAATTCAACAAAATTATCTTTTTTGAGAAGATAATTAATAATAAACATACCTATAAAAATAGAACTTACTATTAAAATCCCATACCATCTTATTTGTATACTGCCTATTTGAAATAATATCGGCTTCAAATCAGCGGTCACTCCTTTCATTATAAAGTAATTTTTGTGGGAGAACCATTTTTTTATAAATATTTTTTTGTGGACACATCAATTTATTTTTTTGCTAAATCAAAAAGAGAGGACAGCACAGCTGCTGTCCCTTCATTTTTATGCATTTTTCATTTTTGGATCAAGGGCATCTCTCAATCCATCTCCAAGAAGATTAAAGCCCAGAACGCCAAATATTATAGCTAATCCTGGAAATGTAGCTACCCAGGGAGCTTTTTGCAGAGAACTTCGTGCATCACTCAACATGGCTCCCCACTCTGGAGAAGGAGGCTGAGCTCCAAGTCCAAGAAAACTCAATGCAGCTGCTTCCAGAATAGCTGTCGCAATACTTAGAGTTGTCTGCACAATTAGTGGAGCCATTGCATTTGGCAGTATATGTTTAAATAATATTCTCATATCACCCGCACCCAGAGCTCTGGCTGCACTTATATATTCACTCTCTTTAATTGATAGAACAGATGATCTAATAATTCTCGCAAAACGAGGTACATTTATTATACCAATAGCCAGCATAGCATTTTTTAATTGAGGCCCTAAAATAGCCACAATCGCTATCGCCAGCAGAATACTGGGAAAAGCAAGCATTATATCCATTAATCTCATTATGACCATATCTACTTTCCCACCATAAAAACCGGCCACCAGACCAAAACTAACTCCAAAAATCAGTGCAAGTGATACAGAAATTAGACCAACCTGTAGTGATATTCGGGAACCAAAAATAATTCTGCTCAGTATATCTCTCCCCATACCATCTGTGCCAAGTAAATGTTCTGACGAAGGAGCTTTATATCTTGCAATTATATCTGTTTTTAAAGGATCATATGGTGCCAGTACAGGAGCAAAAATAGCGATAAGTAATAATATAAATATTATTGCCAGTCCGGCTATTCCAATTCTGCTTTTTATCAATCTTCTAAAAGCTTCTACCCATGGATTTGTATTTTTCTGCATCATTTTATTTTGTTTAATTTTCTTTTTATTTTCTTCTGCCATTCTACTTTCCTCCTCTACTCGTACTGAATCCGTGGATCTACTGTTGCATAAGATAGGTCTACTATCAGATTAACAAACACAAATACACCGGCGAAAAACAAAATTCCTCCCTGTACAATCGGAAAATCTCTTGCATATATGGCATCAACAAGATATTTGCCAAGCCCGGGCCAGGAAAAAATTGTTTCTGTCATCACCGCACCACCTAAAAGAACTCCAAACTGGAGCCCAACGACTGTAATAATTGGAACCAGAGCATTTTTTAAGGCATGTTTAAGTATTACTGCTTTTCTCTTTAAACCTTTTGCATATGCGGTTCTTATAAAGTCCTGTTTCAAAACTTCCAGCATAGAGGAACGGGTCATTCTAGCAATTATAGCCATAGGAATGGTTCCCAGAGCAATTGAAGGTAAAACTAAATGATGTAAAATATCAAGCAGGGCAGTAAAATTCCCGTTTAAAATACTATCTACTACATATAGGTTTGTTATCGGATTTATAACAGTTTCTACACCCATCCGCGATGAAGGTGGAAACCAGCCGAGTTCAACAGCAAATAACCAGATAAACATAAGCCCCAGCCAGAAAATCGGCATTGAAACTCCTATTAATGCAACCATCATACTTAAATTATCAAACCAGGAATTTTGATTAACAGCAGCAAATATCCCAGCCGGAACTCCAACAAAAACAGCAAAAATCATAGCAAAAAATGAAAGTTCCAGTGTGGCTGGAAATCTTACTTTCAATTCAGACATGACTGGATTGTTACTCATAATTGATCTGCCGAGATCACCTCTAAAAAGATCCTTAACATAGCGCCAAAATTGTATATACAGTGGGTCATTTAATCCCATACTTTCCCTTAACCGTTCCAGCTGTGCATCAGTAGCCCTTTCTCCCAGCATTGTTTGAGCCGGATCTCCAGGAATCAAATGAACAATTAAAAATACTATTACTGCAACTCCAATTAAAATAGGGATTAAAGCCAGCAATCGCTTTATTATATAATTGAGCATTGTTATTAACACCTTCCTATTTAAAGATAATCTGCGGCTTATTTCAGCCGCAGATTAATATATTACTTATTGATTTTAAATAATTTTATTTATCCAGCCAAACTCTATGCAGTTTTTCTGTTCCAGTTGGGTTAGGAATAAAATTATTTATATTAGATTTTAAGGCAAGAGGTGGTGTTGAGTGCACAAGTGGAACCCATGGTGCGTCTCTATGAATGATTTCCTGTGCTTCTCTGTAAAGTTCAACACGCTTTTCCTGATCCATAGTTTTCTGTGCTTCTACTAAAACCTCATGCAGTTCTTCGCTTTCATAAGCATTGTTGCTGTTGGTTTTATCCAGTAATACATATAGGAAGTTATCTGGATCACCATTATCACCTGTCCAGCCTAACATGTAGGTAGGTGCTTCCTGGTGCTCAGTTTTATCAAGATAAGTACTCCAGTCATAAGTTACTAAATTAGCTTCAACTCCTATTTCACTTAAATAACTCTGAATAGCCTGTCCGATAAATTTGCCCTGAGGAATATATGGTCTTGGTACTGGTAAATACCAGAGATCAAATTCAAAACCATCCTGATAACCTGCTTCATCAAGCAGTTCTTTTGCTTTTTCTAAGTCATACTCATATGGTTCAATATCATCATTATATCCCCAGATAGAAGGTGGCATTGGATTTTTGGCAGGTTCGCCAAGTCCAGAATAAAATGCACCAATTAGAGCTTCTTTATTAATAGCGTGGTTAAAAGCACGTCTAACTCTAACATCATCAAATGGTTCAAATTTAAAGTTCATAGCAAGATATCCAACATTCATACTCGGACGAAGAGTAAGCATTAACTCAGAGGAATCTTCAACTGCAGCCACATCTTCTGGGCTCAATCCGTCCATCATGTCAATTGTACCTGCCTGCAGTTCCATAAAGCGAGCTGCATTGTCAGGAATTGAACGGAAAATAATTTTATCCAGATAAGCTCTTTCTCTCCAGTAATTTTTATTTGCCTCTATTATAACTCTATCTCCCTGATTCCATTCTACAAATTTATATGCTCCTGTTCCTACTGGATGTTTAAAATAGTCCTCTCCCCATTCTTTAACAGCCTCTGGACTAGCTATTCCAAATGGAACCATAGCCAGATTATTTAAAAATGGAGCCTGTTTTTCTGTAAGTACAAACTCTACAGTATAATCATCAATAACATTGACTTCTTCTATAATCCCCGGGAATCCCTGGAACATATATCCATAATAAGTGAATTCTCCACCAATATGGTAGGGATGATCTTCTAAACGCCAGCGGTCAAAATTCCACTTTACTGCTTCTGCATTAAATGGATTTCCATCATGAAATTCCACATTTTCTCTGAGGTGGAAAGTCCATGTCAGACCATCTTCTGATATATCCCAATCTGTAGCAAGAGCTGGAATAACCTCTGTAGTCCCTGGTTTATAATCAACCAGGGTATCATAAATCTGCTGTGTTACTTTAAATGACTCACCATCTGTAACCTGTATTGGATCAAGTCCAACTGAGTCACCACCACGGCCAAATACTAAAGTTCCACCCTGTTTTTCATCCTGAGCCATTACAGAAATTGATAAACTGGCCACAAAAACTGTTAAAACAACAAAAAGTACAAATAATCTTGTTTTTTTCATACTAAAATCCTACCTCCTCATTTTTTTAAACTCAATAAAAAATACTCAACTTCTCTATTCTATTTTTCACCTCCCACAAAAGATAATTGATAATTTAAATTATTTACTATATAATTATATGCTATAAGGAAATAAAAGTCAATTTTTTACACTGAAGGATTTCCTTATTTTTAAACTCATTTCCTTTCTGCATCTATTATATAATCAAATATTTTATCAGCCAGCTTTTCTTTGTTCATGATAGGAAATTCACTAACACCTTCTCCACTTAATATACTAACCTGGTTATTTTTGCTTCCAAATCCTATTTTTTTACTGCTTATATCATTGGCAATAATATAATCAGCATTTTTTTTCTTGAGTTTTTTTCTGGCATTTTCCAGCAGTGACTCACTTTCAGCCGCAAAACCAATCAATATCTGGTCATTTCGTTTTTCCTGACCTAAGTTAAACAATATATCCTCAGTTCTTTCAAGATTTAAAGATAAATTTATATTATTATCAGATTTTTTTATTTTTTCACTTTTTTCTTCCTTTGGTCTGTAATCTGCTACTGCTGCTGCCATAATAACAATATCCTGTTTCGAAAATTTCTGCAGTACAGCATTCTTCATTTCTTCTGCAGAGTTAACATTGATTATATCTACACCCAGCGGTTTATCTATATTTACTGGACCGGAAACAAGGGTAACTTCAGCTCCTCTAAAAGCAGCTGATCTGGCCAGTGCATAACCCATTCTACCACTTGAATAATTAGAAATATATCTGACAGGGTCAATCCTCTCTCTGGTTGGTCCGGCTGATATCATAACTCTTTTTCCCTTTAAATCTTTTTTATTTAAAAACATTTTTACAGTTTCAACAAGGATTTCAGGTTCCGGCAGCCTGCCTCTACCTTCATAACCACAGGCAAGATATCCTGACTCCGGGGTAATTATTTTATAATTCAGCTCTTCTTCTAGAAATTTCATGTTTTTTTGAACAATTTTATTTTCATACATATGTACATTCATAGATGGGGCAATTAAAATAGGGGCCTGCACAGCGAGGGTAACTGTTGTTAGTAAGTCATCTGCTATTCCTGATGCTGCTTTACCAATAAAATTAGCAGTAGCAGGTGCAACTAAACACAAATCTGCTTTATCTGCCAGCTCAATATGTTTTACCTCTCCACTGCTCCAGCTGCTGAAAAGATCTTTTTCAACTGGAAGGTGAGTAATTGAATGAAAGGTCAGTGGACTTATAAATTCAGCTGCAGAATCAGTCATAATTGTATATACATTAAAGCCTGATTTTGTTAAACTGCTTGCAGCACTTAACATTTTATATGCTGCTATACCTCCGGTAACGCCAAGAATTATATTTGCTGACATTTCACAATCTCCTTTTCCTCTTTATTTAATAGTATTTTTAGATTTTTTCCTGTAAGAAATTTTCCCTTTAGCAATTTCTTCCAAACTTTTAGAAACAGGTTTATCACTTTTATAATTGGAAAGCAGCTCATTTCCTCCAACATTTAAATGTCTGGCTCTTTTTGCAGCAAGAATTACAATAGTATAAATACTGTCCGCTTTATCCTGCAGCTGATCAGCAGAGGGTTCTGTAATCATTTTTTATCTCTCCTCCTTTTTTCTTCTTTTATTATATGTTTCAAATCTGCAACAGCATCATTCAGATTATCATTCAAAATTTCATAATCATATTTATGAACCTCTTTAAGTTCGGATTTAGCATTTTTTAGCCTGATAGATTTAGACTTATTGTCTTCAGATCCTCTTTTATTCAATCTATTTTCCAATTCTTCGAGAGAAGGAGGAATTAAAAAGATATAAACAGCATCTGGATATTTTTCTCTAACCTGAAGCGCTCCCTGTATATCTATTTCCAGTATAATATCTTCCCCTTCCTCAATCTTTTCATCCACAAACTTTTTTGGGGTACCATAATAATTTCCATGAACTTTTGCACTTTCAATAAAACCATTATTTTTTTCTATATTTTTAAATTCTTCTTCAGAAACAAAAAAATAATCTTCCCCTTCGATCTCTCCACTGCGTGGACTGCGTGTAGTGACTGATACCGAATAGGAAACACCATTATAATCTTCCATTAATTTTTCTAAAACAGTTCCTTTGCCTACACCTGAGGGACCAGATAAAACAAATAAAATACCATTTCCCATATTCATGTCTCCCGACCTTATTCTTTACTATCTTCTAATCTGTGAGAAACTGTTTCCGGCTGTATAGCAGACAAAATAATATGATCACTATCTGTAATAATAACTGCTCTTGTTCTGCGGCCATAAGTAGCATCAACCAGCATACCTCTTTCTCGTGCTTCCTGAATTATTCTTTTGATAGGTGCTGATTCTGGACTCACCACTGCTATTACTCTGTTAGCGGCAACAATATTGCCAAAACCTATATTAATTAAATTAACGTTCATCAAAAAACCTCCTAATTTCTTATTTATAATAGATTAGCTTTGTCTTGCTTATATTTAATTATAATATCACAGCCTTATAATTTTGACAAGGGTGATAAATATTTATTTACCAGCTTTAATTGACTATGTACCGGCTTTCTTTTATACTAAAGTATAGAAAAGATAGGAGTGATCGATATGGCACTTGATGGGATAATGCTTTCAAATATAAAAAATGATCTACAGCACGAAATAATTGGAGCCAGAATTGAAAAGGTTTATCAGATCGAAAAAAAACTGCTTATATTTAATCTGCGTCAAACAGGCAGAAATTTAGATTTAGCGGTTTCTATTGATTCACAGGATGCAAGAATGCAAATTACAGAACTGGATTATGATTTCCCACCATATCCACCTGATTTCTGTATGCTTTTGAGAAAGTATCTTAAAGATTCTTATATTAAAGACATTATTCAACCTGAGTTCGAACGTATTCTGGAGATTATAATTGAAAAAAGAGATAAAAAATATAAATTAATTGCTGAATTAATGGGGAAATACAGTAATATCATTTTGGTTGATGATAGTGGTAAAGTACTTGATTCGCTAAAAAGAATAGGAGAAAAAGTAAGCCGCGAAAGACAGCTTTATCCGGGAATTAAATATTGTTATCCACCTGGACAAAATAAATTCAATCCACTTAATGTACAGACAAAAGCTGATTTTTTTGCCGCTGTTAATGATTTTGACCAGTCTGCATTTAAATCCATTATGTATAACTTTAGAGGAATAGGACCTTACTCTGCTAAAGAAATAGTATATCGAGCAGGCCTTGATTATAACGAAGACTATCAAAATTTAAATAAAGCCGAAAAAATAGCTCTTACAGAAGAATTTTTAAATTTTTTTAAAAATGTTAAAAACCAAAACTTTACACCAACACTGGGAATAAGTAAAAACTTTGAAATAGATTATATTTCAGCTTTTCCTCTAAAACACAGAACTGCTGAAGAACACAAAAGTTTTGAAGAAACAGGAAAAATGTTTGACTATTATTATAAATTTTTTATAAAAGAAAAAGAAATAAACAAATCAAAAAATAAGCTTTCACAAATTACAAACTCATTTTTAAACAAAAATAAAAAGAAACAAAATAAATTATATGAAAAACTCAAAGAAAGCAAAAATGCTGATAAATACAAAAAAATGGGTGAAATAATTACAGCCAACATATATCAGTTAGAAAAAGGAATGGAAGAAACAGAACTTACAAATTTTTATAGTGAAGATCAAAATACTTTAAAAATTAATCTGGATCCTTCTTTAACTCCATCAGAAAATGCGCAAAAATACTTTAAAAAATATAATAAACTCAAAAAAGGTATAAATTATATTAAACGAGAGATTGCAAAACTAAGACATGAAGAAAAATATTTAGAACAGGTAAGCCTGAATATTGAGCAGGCAGAAAAAAAAGAAGAATTAGATGAGATAGAAGATGAATTAAAATCGGAAGGATATATAAAAGAAAAAAGCAATAAGAGAAAAAAAAGAAACAGCAGATCTGATAAAAGCAGTCCGAGAAAATTTTTTTCCAGTGATGGATATACTATCCTGGTGGGCAGAAACAACAGACAAAATGATACTTTAACTAAAAAAATAGCCAACTCAGGTGATATCTGGCTGCACACAAAAACTATTGCCGGCTCACATGTCATTATCAAAAGAGATACAGACAAAAAAGTACCTGATAAGACTTTAAGCGAAGCTGCTGTACTTGCAGCATATTACAGTAAAGCACGACAATCCAAAAATGTTCCCGTCGATTTTACAGAAGTTCAAAATGTAAATAAACCTAAAGGAGCCAGACCAGGTCTGGTTTATTATGATGATTATAAAACTATATACACTGATCCAGACGAGGATATAGTAAAGAGTTTAGCAGCAGATTAACTGCTGCTGTACTTCTTTTTTGCCGCAGACACAATTTTTAGTATTATTAAAAGAATAGTAAAAAGAGAAATTATTTTTGCAGCTAACTCTCCATGCTGAAAATAAAAACTTTTTTTACCGGTAAGCGGCACTTTTAAACTTACAACCCCACTGTCTTTATAGGTTTTTTTAATATCTTTTCCCAGTGGGGAAATACATCCTGAAAAAGACATATTACTTACTTTAACAACTGAAGTTCTATTTTCTACAGCTCTGTAAACAGCTGTAGACCAGATCATATTTTTTAGAATTCTCGTTCTAAACCAGGCTTCATTACCAGAATTTACAATAAAATCATAATCTTTATTCTGATAATCTACAGGAAAAAAGATTTCCGAACAAATTAAATTAAGCCATTTTAAATTTTTTATCTCAAAAATTCTTTTGTTTTCTCCCCAACTTATATCTTCAGTATAATAACCTGTCAGTGACCCCACAAAATCTGGATAAGGCATATATTCTCCAAAAATAAATAATTCATTTTTATTGTATCTGTCCAGTATTTCCAGTTCACTGTTAATCAAAAACTGACTGTTGTAGATATTATCCCTTTTTTCTCCATCTCCAGTAGATCTACTCCCAACCTGTATATATTTTTCCTGAACATTAATTTTTTGCTTGAAAAGATTTCTGTAGTAACCATTTCTATTAAAGTCAAAAGTTAAAGATGTTTCAGGAGTAAAAATAAGATCATTTTTACTCTCATTTATCATCGATGCAATTTTGCTAATAATATTTTCCGTGTTTTCAAAATCCCATTTATTTTTTTGCTGTATTTCTGTTGTAATAATATCCACTTCTGTATATTGATAACCACTGCTGATATCCGAAAAATAGATATAAGGTGAAATTACTATTATTAAAATAATTATAATAAAAGGAATACTTCTTTTAAAAGAAGGTTTCAAATAGATTTTCGCTAGATAGCCTCCCAGAAGTACAGTTACAAAACCGGTTAAAATAATACCTCCTACTGAACTCAGCTGTACAAGTGAATTAAATTTGTATTGAGAATAAGCTAAATAATCAAAAGGATTTAATTTTATCCATTCTAAACGAAAAAATTCCAGCGTACTCCAGATAAAAGCTGCTATAAATGGGCTGAATTCATATTTAGGCTGTACTAAATTATTTATAAATGCCCAGACACCCAGCCATAATCCGCTTATAATAAAATAAATAACAGGCACAAGAACTAAAAAAACTGCAGAAATAGAAGTGAAATCTTTTAAAGGCTGATAAATCCAGTAATTTTTAAAAAGAGAAAGAAAAAAACCTACTGTCCAGGCTCTGACAAAAGCTTTATGTGATTTTTCTTCAAAAATCACTATTACCAGTGGTATAAATGCAATCCAGCTGAAAAAAAATAGGGAGGGGAAATATGCAGGTATTGCAAAAAATATTGCTGTTAATATAATTAATAAAAAGTTCATTATTATTCCTCCAAATAACCTCTATCAGATGATTCAATTAATTATAATCTTAAACCGGGTAATAATCAAATCAGGCCAGCTTTTTAACAGCTGGCCTTTTTATTTAATCTTCTTTATTTGCTGCTTCAATAATTTTGTCACTTATATCAGATGGTACTTTATCATAATGAGAAAATTTCATATCAAATGAACCATAACCACCGGTAATAGATTTCAAATCAACCGCATAGCTGAACATTTCTGCCTGTGGAACTTTGGCCTTAATAACCTGAACACCATCTTTAGGATCCATGCCCAGTATTCTGCCCCGCCTGGAGTTGAAGTCTCCCATTATGTCTCCCATAAAATCCTGTGGAACTGTAACCTCAACTTCCATAATAGGCTCCAATAAGACCGGTTTAGCTTTAGCAATACCCTTTTTAAAGGCTTTAGAAGCTGCAATTTTAAATGCCATTTCAGATGAATCAACATCATGATATGAACCATCATAAAGTACAACTTTAAAATCTACAACAGGATATCCGGCCAGCACACCTTCGTTCATTGATTCAACTATCCCTTTTTCTACTGCCGGTATATACTGACTGGGAATTGCTCCTCCAAATATTTCTTCTTCAAACTCAAAACCCTTACCTCGAGATAAAGGTTCTATCTTCATTAATACATGACCATATTGTCCGCGCCCACCAGACTGTTTTTTATATTTTTCTTCAACATCAGTTTTAGATTGTATAGTTTCTTTATAAGCTACTTTAGGATCTGATGTTTCAAACTCAACATCAAATTTGCGTTTACATTCATCTTTTATTACGGCAAAATGTACTGTTCCCATTCCTGAAATTAAAAGTTCTTTTGTTATTTTATTATATTTAACTTTAAATGTTGGATCAGATTGCCCGTATCTCTGCAGTGCTGAAGCCATCTTCTCTTCATCATTATTATCTGCAGCATAAGCAGCTTTAGTATACATAGGCTTGGGAAATTCAATATCTTTATAAACAACATCAAGCTCCGGATTTCTAATGGTGTCAGAAGTTTCCAGCTCATCCAGTTTTGCTACA
>JBNJGL010000021.1:0-10140 GCA_051747745.1 Bacillota bacterium
TCTGATCCATATAAACCCCCCCATATTTTCATTTATCTTGTTATTGTTTAGTATTCTATAAAATATAATATTTTCCTTCTTTTATAAAATAAAAAGAGAGAACCATCTAGTAGTGATTCTCCCTTAATATTAAATATATTTAACTAAATATATTTTACACATCAACATTTTCTTTGAAAGATTTTCCGCTTCTAAATACAGGTACCTTGCGGGCAGGAATCATAATTTCTTCATTGGTCTTTGGATTTCTTCCTTTTCTAGCACTTCTATCCCTAACTTCAAATGTGCCAAACCCTATCAATTGAACCTTATCTCTTTTGTCCTCAGGCTTAGCAGCCTCATCCTTAAGGTGATCCATAATGGTGTCAATCATTTCATTAACAACCACACCGGTATCTTTTTTAGTCATACCAGTTTTGTCAGCTACTACATCAATTAATTCATTTTTAGTCATGCAGCTTCACCTCCTTTTAGTCTTTAACTTATGTATATCATTATCTATTATTCGTGTTATAACAGCAATCTCCTGCATTAAAAAGAAAAAAACCTGCAAAAAATTGAATTTTTTATAATTTTGAGGTATAAAACACTAAATATCCCAAAAATGATTTGTAACTACTTCTTCCATTTCATGTTTGGGACCTCTGAGCATTAATTCTTCAACAGCCAGATAAGGATCCTTATTATTAAAAAGCACATTATACACTTCATCTGTAATAGGCATTTCAAAATCAAGAACATTATTTTTTTTCCAGCTCTTAATTGCTGCTGTTGTTTTTACTCCTTCTACTACCTGTTTAACTTCTTTTTGTGCTTCTTCTATAGATGATCCCTTTCCTATCTGAATACCAAATCTTCTGTTGCGGCTGTGCATACTGGTGCATGTCACCACAAGGTCTCCCATCCCTGCTAATCCGGCAAATGTCATAGGACGTCCTCCCTGGGATATACCAAGACGACTCATTTCCATAAGTCCTCTTGTTATCAAGGCTGCACGGGTATTGTCTCCAAAATCTAATCCATCACAAATACCACTTGCAACTGCAATTATATTTTTTACTGCTCCCCCCAGTTCGACACCTATTAAATCCGGATTTGTATAAACCCTAAAACTAGGAGCCATAAATAAATCCTGTACAAATTCAGCCAGTTTTTGTTCTGGAGAAGCTGCAACAATAGCTGTCGGTAGTTCATTTATCACTTCTTCTGCATGTGTTGGTCCGGAAAGAACTACTACTTTATCTAAACCAAAACTTTTTATAATATTAGAATTTACCATAAAAGTTTTTTCTTCAATTCCTTTTGCAGTTGAAATAAATATCTCATCACCATTAACATAGTTAGCAACATCTTTCATAACATTTCTGGTAACCTGAGTTGGAACAGACATAACTATAATATCAGCAAACATCACAGCAGACTCCAGATCATTTGTAGCCTGCAGGCTGTTTTTTAATTTTTTATTTGGGAAATATTTTTTGTTTATATGATGATGGTTAATTATCTCAACCTGGTTTTTATCTCTACAGTAAATCTGCACATCATTCCCATTATGTGCGAGTATATTTGCCAGGGCTGTACCCCAGCTTCCTCCCCCAATAACAGCTGCTTTCTTATTCATCGTTTCCACTACTTCCCAATTTCTCGGGATCCATCCTATTTTCATTACCATTTATCAGCCTTTTAATATTAGCCCTGTGTGTATACATAATAAATAGGGAGAGAAGGACCGCAAAATAGATATTTATTCTGCTAAATCCGGTAAAAAAGACTGTAAAAGGTAAAGAAACTGAACCAAGAATCGAACCCAGAGAAACATATCTTGTTTTAAATACTATCAGCAGCCAGATTACAGCATAAATGAGGAAAGCTACCGGATAAAGCCGCAAAATTACCCCAAAGGTAGTTGCAACTCCCTTTCCACCTGAAAAACCGAGAAAAACTGACCAGTCATGACCTGCAATAGAAGCAGCTGCTACCAGCAGTATATATAGCTCAGGTGAAGAAGTTCCTAAAATATACTGACCTACCATTAGTGCTATATAACCTTTTAAAATATCGAATATCGCCACAAGTATACCGGACTTTAAACCCATTACTCTGGCTACATTAGTAGCACCTATATTACCACTTCCATACTGCCTCACATCTTTTTTCATGACAAACTTTGTTAAAAGAAAACCGGATGGAATAGAACCAATTAAATAACTAAATAGTAAAGAAATGACTAATTTCATATTATCCCCCTTATTTTCTCTGCTTCAATTTAAATCTCAAAGGATTACCTACATATCCAAAAGCTTCCCGCAAAACATTCTCAAGATAGCGCTGATATGCAAAATGCATCAGTTCTGGATTATTAACAAAAAATACGAAAGTAGGTGGTTTTATATCAACCTGACTGGCATAATAAAGCTTCAGCCTTTTTCCTTTTCGGCTTGGTGGTTCTCTTAACTGTACTGCTTCACTTATAACTTCATTAAGAACTCCAGTTTTAATTCTTAAATTGCTCTGGTCTACAACATATTCCAGAAGTGAAAGCATTTCTTCAATTCTTTCTCCAGTTAAAGCAGAAATATATGTTATGGGAACATAGTTCAGAAACTTCATTTGATAATATATTTCATCTGTATATCTTTCCATCGTTTTAGTTTGCTTTTCCATTAAATCCCATTTATTAACAGCTATAACTATAGCTTTCCCTTCATCGTGAGCATATCCAGCTATTTTTTTATCCTGTTCTGTGATTCCATTTTGGGCATCTATAATCATCAGAACTGCATCAGCTCTATCTACAGAATTTAAGGCCCGTAAATTACTGTAATATTCAATCGATTCTTTAACTCGAGATTTTCTGCGCAAACCGGCAGTATCAATTAAATTGAACTTAATATCATTCCATTCAATAACTGTATCAACTGCATCCCGAGTAGTGCCAGGCATATCACTCACAATAACTCTCTCTTTTCCTACTAAATAATTAACAAGACTTGATTTCCCAACATTAGGTTTACCTATTATAGCGACATTTATAATATCTTCTTCTGTTTCAGTCTCTTCTTCTGGCGGCAGTTTGTTGCATATTATTTCAAGTAACTCACCAGTATTTTTACCATGTTCAGCAGAAATTAAAACAGGTTCTCCAAAACCTAAAGAATAAAATTCCCAGCTTATTTCTTCCTGTCGAGAAAAATCTTCAACTTTGTTCACTACAAGTATCACTTCTTTGTTTGTTCTGTAAAGCATCTGTGCAATTTCCTGATCAATAGTTGTTACACCGGTTCTACCATCTACGATATATAATATTACATCTGCTTCTTCCATTGCCAGCTCTGCCTGATATTTTATTTTGTTTTTTATTATATCAGCATCTCTTGGTACAATACCACCTGTGTCTATAACGTCAAAAATTCTTCCCTGCCATTCAGCTTTTCCATAAATTCTATCTCTAGTTACATTTGGTTCACCTTCAACAATCGCTCTTCTTCCTCCTACAAAACGATTAAATAAAGTCGATTTTCCAACATTAGGTCTACCAACAATTGCAACTGTGGAATTACTCATCTCTTATCACCTCCAGCATCATCTTTATATTACAGGCTTTTTTTATTTTTTGATTTTTAAATTCTTTTTTGAAGTCACTAAAACTTATATTATCAAGAAATAATTCTTCATCATTGAGTACTATTTCTGGAATAATTATTTTATCATATTTTTCATTTAAATCAATAATTGTCTTGCTTATATCCTGAGCAGTAAGAAGCCCGGTTACTGTTACATCCTTACCAAAAAAATTATTTTTTACAACTGCTGCTTCAATTATTAAATTATTTATCATATTTAATCTTTTCAGGACCTTTTTAACAGCTTTATATCCAAGTTCAGAGGTAATTAAAATAACTTTTGTTTTCTTTTCAACTGTTTTTGGGATTTCATCTTCCAATTCCTCTAATTCTGCCCATAAAAGTCTGGTTAAACCAATACCATTTTCAAGCTGTGGAAAACCATTGTAATCTTCATATTCAGGTAATTTACTATCTGTTTTTAGATAAAATTCATCAGCTGCATATATAAAATTCTCTTCATAATCACCATTTAAAAGTACATTTTGCCATTTCTTAATTTGTTTTAAAGTTGAATTCATTTCCTGCTTGGTTAATGTTCTCAAATCTGTTAAATTTTTTCTAAATTTTGTAAGTCCTACCGGTACTATTCCTATTGATAAAATCTGTGGATAAAGTTCTAATAAATCAGAAATAGTTTTATCCAGATTTTCAGAATCATTATAATTAGGACATAGTACTATCTGTGTATTAAATTCTATATTATTTTCTTTTAGTAGTTTTAGCAAATCCATTATATTGGCAGCGGCAGGATTCTTCATCATCTCAACTCTTAGTTTGGGATCAGTGGTATGAACTGAAATATTTAAAGGACCAAGCCTCTTATCAATAATTCGTCTTATTTCTCTATCATTCAGGTTTGTAAGAGTTATAAAACTCCCCTGTAAAAAAGAAAATCTATAATCATCATCTTTTTGATTTAAACTATTTCTCATTCCTGAAGGCTGCTGTTTTACAAAGCAGAAAATACAGTCATTTGTGCACTGTTTAAGACCATCAAAAACAATTTTATCAAATTCAATACCGAGCGGCTGTCCGGCTGTTCTATAAATTTCTTTTTCTATCACATCGCCATTCTCTCTCTGCAGCATTAATTCAATATATGGTTCTGAAGTTTCATATAAAAAATCTATATAATCTTTAATTTCTTTACCATTAATGCTGAGTATTTTGTCACCTTTTTTTATACCTGCTTCTGCCGCAGTAGATTTAGGATCTATATTTTTTATTTTTACCATAAATTAAAATCCTCCTGTATGCTTGATAATATCATATTTAAAAGCACTAGGCAATTTTTGCAGGTAATTAAAAAGTGTGCATTAAAAAACCCGCCATCCGGCAGGACGGCGGGTATCTGTTATTTATTCATCCTGGTCAAAAATATCTCCAACTATTTCTCTAATTGTTGCCCCACCTGAAGAACCTTCATCTTCTTTTTCATTTTTCTCTTTTTTAGGTTTAGAATGTGTAGATTTCTCCGGCTTATCTTCTTCCAGTTCTTTCAGACTGAGTCCAACTCTTTCCTGATCAGCATCGATATTAATTATCTTAGCTTCTCTTTCTTCACCAACAGTAACTACCTCATCAGCAGTTTTTACATGGCGGTTAGAAAGCTGAGAAATATGAATTAATCCTTCAATTCCTTTTTCAACTTCCATAAAAGCACCAAAATCTACTATTTTGGTAATTTTACCCTGAATAATTTCGCCTTCATAATGCTTTTCAGCAAATTCTTCCCATGGGTCAGGTAGAAGCTGCTTTAAACCGAGAGAAATTCTTTCTTCATCTTTATTAATTCCCAGCACTTTTACTTCTACTTCTTCTCCTTCAGAAAGAACTTCAGAAGGATGTTCTATTCTTCCCCATGACATTTCAGAAATATGAAGCAGACCTTCAATTCCACCAAGATCTATAAATGCTCCAAAATCAACTAATTTAGTTACTTTACCTTTAACTGTTTGTCCTTCTTCTAAAGAGTTGAGTGTTTCTTCTTTTTGTTCTGCTCTCTCTTCTTCAAGAACTTTTTTGGCAGATAAAACAACATTATTATTATCTCTTTCAACTTCAATTACTCTAAGCTTTAATGTTTTACCTACATATTCACTCAAGTCATCAACATATCCAATAGCAACATGTGAAGCTGGAATAAATCCTCTAACTCCTACATCTACTACAAGACCACCTTTAACTTCTTTGGTAACTTCAGCTTCAATAATTTCATCATCTTCATGGGCTTCAACAATTTTTTCCCAGGCTTTTTCATAATCTGCCTGTTTTTTAGATAAAATCATATTTCCTTCATCATCTTCTAATGTAAGTATAACAACTTCAATTTTTTCGTCCATACTTACAATATCATGTGCATCTTCAACAGGACGATGACTCAAATGGCGCAGCGGAATAAATCCATCTGTTTTATAATTAACATCAACATATACTCCATTTTCATTTATTTCTACAACTGTTCCCTCTACTTTTTGTCCTTTTTTAAGATCAGCAATATCATTATCACTATATTTAAATTCACCTGCATCTTCAGTATCTGCTGCTTCTTCTGTTTCTGCCGCCTCTACTGGTGCAGCTTCATTTGTTTCGGCTGATTCCTCCGCTGCTTCAACTGGGGCAGCTTCTTCTGTTTCTTCCGCTTCTTCTGAAGCCTCAATTGGGGCAGCTTCTTGTTTTTCCTCACTAACCTCCTCTACCACTTTTTCTTCTTTTTCTTCTGCGTTTTCAGTCGACTGTACTTCAAATTCTTTTTTTTCTTCGTTCATTAACTGAATAACCTCCCTTATTAACCAGTCTGGAGTCGAAGCTCCAGCTGTGATTCCAACTTTATTTTTTCCTTTCAGCCAGTTCAAATCGATCTCACCGGCCGTTTCTATATGATAAGTAGGGGTTCCTGTGGCCGAACATATTTCAGCCAGCCTGTTAGTGTTAGCACTATTTCGTCCCCCTATTACAAACATAATATCAACTTTTTGAGCAAGATCAGATGCTGATTGCTGTCTAATCTCTGTAGTATTACATATGGTATTAAAAACCTTCAGTTCTTTAACCTTTATGATAACTGAACTAATTATATCTTTAAATGATTCAGGCGACTTTGTTGTTTGAGCAATAAATCCCACTCTTTTTTCCAATTTTTGTTCAACAAAATCCTCCATACCATTTACTATAATTGCTTTTTTATCTGTAGCACCATATATTCCTTTTACTTCAGGATGGTCTTTATCCCCATATATAAATGTCTGGTAACCCTCATCTATAAGTTCTTTTGCATATTTTTGAGCATTTTTTACAAATGGACAGGTAGCATCTATAATTTTTAATCCTTTTTTTTCAGCTCTTCGGATTATTTCTGGTTCTACTCCGTGTGATCGAATAATCACTATTCCAGAATTAATATCATCCAATGATTTAGCAACTTTTACATTCCTATTTTCCAGTTTTTTGACAACCTGTGGATTATGAATCAGCGGACCCAGTGTATAAACTGTCATATCTTTATAATCATCGACAGCTTCAAGAACCATATCTATAGCTCTTTCCACACCAAAACAAAAACCCGCTTCTTCTGCTGTGATAATCTCCAGAACCTTCACCTCCTTCCAACACGACAACAACAAAACATGGAATAAATATGACAAAAACACTAATTTATGCCTCTTAATAATCTTTCTCTATTTATAGATAAAATCCTTCCTTATTATCAAAAAAAAATTAAAAATTAGACAAAATACTTCAAATTTCAACTTATAAGTTAATTTGTTCTATTATTTTATCCATTATAATCTTCCCAGCTTCTTCTCTTTTTTCTTCAGAAAGCTTTTTATTATAATAATTATCTAGAGTAAATGGTTTGCCGATATTTACTGTAATTTTTCCTTCTCTCTTAACATTTTTTATCCCAACAGGTACAATTGGTGCTTTACTTTTTACTGCAAGCATCACTGAACCACTTTTGGGGATCCCAGGTTCACCTTCAGGACAGCGAGTTCCTTCTGGAAAAATACCCAGTATCTCCCCATCTGCAAGGACCCGGAGAGCTTGCCTGAATGCCCTGATATCTGTTTTACTTCTGTCAACAGGAAAAGCCTCAGCTATATTTAATATAAATCTCATTAATGGATTTTTAAAAAGCTCTTTTTTAGCCATAAAACGAATAGGCCTCTTCAGTACTGCACCAAGTATTGGTGGATCCAGGTTGCTGATATGATTTGACATTACTATTATTTTTCCTTTTTTAGGAATATTTTCTAAACCAGTAACATTCCAGCGAAAAAATACTGTAAAAATTAACCAGAGAATTTTTCTGATTAACTGATAAGCAAACTTTTTCATAATCTCCACCCAATTTATTTGATTATTTTCTTTATCTTATCTATTACTTCCTGGATTGTCAAATTGCTTGTATCTATCTCCACTGCATCATTGGCTTTTTTTAATGGTGAATATTTTCTACTGCGGTCAATTTCATCTCTTTTTTTTATGCTATTTTTCACTTCACCGTAATCTACTTTTTCACCTTTTTCCTTTAACTCATTCCACCTTCTTCTCGCTCTTTCTTCTAAAGAAGCTGTAAGAAATATTTTGTGTTCTGCATTAGGAAGTACTTTTGTGCCTATATCCCTGCCGTCCATGACTACACAACCACCGGCAGCAATTTCCTGCTGTTTTTTTACCAGGATTTCGCGAACTTCTTTTATGCTTGCTACTTCAGAAACATGGTCATTTACTTCTTTTTTTCTAATAAAATTGCTTAAATCTTCATTATCTACATACATTTTATTATTGTCTTTAAAATCAAATTTTATGTTTTCAGCTTTTTTAATTATTTTTTCTGTATTATCAAAATCTATACAGTCCTCCAGTACTTTTAGGGTAATCGCCCTGTACATTGCACCGGTATCCAAATATTTATAATTCAAATCTTCAGCTAACAGCTTTGAGATAGTGCTTTTTCCGGCACCTCCTGGACCATCAACTGCAATAACATTTTTCATAATTTTCAGCTCCATTTTATTTATCTGCTAAATCAGGACGAAGATTCTTCGCTTTGCCCAAATATTGATGTTGAACTTTGCTTTTATCTACTTTTCCATCAGCATGGATTAAAAATCTTATCATCTTTCTGCTGCTTCCCTCTACCTGCATTTCCTGCAGACATAATATTGGTGTATTGGTATATCCAAGCTGCCTTAATGCCTTGCCAGGATATGCTTTGTTTAAATCAGCAGTAGCTGAACTTATAATGCTGACTAAATCATTTTCTGAAAGATTATTTTTTTCTATAATTTCTTTAAAAAGTCGAGCTGAAGCTTTTAATATATCTTCCTCAGTATTGTTTTTTACATCAACAGCCCCTCTAATGGCATACACAAAAATTCCTCCTCCAAAAATGTAATTAGCCCCTCCTTATTATCTTCGAATATGGAGGGACATAATCATTATATCTTATTTAACCTGTGTAAAGCAACTTTTGCTGCTTCCTGTTCAGCTTCTTTTTTGCTTGAACCCTTCCCTGATCCTAAATTATCTTCATTCAACATTACTTCAACTACAAATGTTTTATTATGATCAGGCCCTTTTTCATCAATAACTTCATACTCAGGACGATCATTTCCATCTTTCTGCACAACTTCCTGCAGCATGGTTTTATAATCCTGGATATGTTTTCCTTCAGCAGCATATTCTATATCTTCTGCAAAAAGTTTTATTATTAACTGGCTTGCAGCTTTAAACCCTTTATCCAGGTATAAAGCACCAAAAATTGCTTCCATAGTATCTGCTAAAATTGAATCTCTTTCTCTTCCCCCTGTCATTTCTTCTCCTTTTCCCAGAAAAAGATAATTACCAAGATTTAAATTTTGCGCCAGTTCTGCTAAAACTGGTGCACTTACAAGTACGGCACGCATTTTAGCAAGTTCTCCTTCTGGATATTCAGGAAATTCTCTAAAGATGTAGGTGCTGATAGCCAAACTCAAAACAGAATCTCCCAAAAATTCCAGCCTCTCATTATCTTTTAAAGATAAACATCTATTTTCATTGGGAAAAGATTTATGAGTTAAAGCCCTCTGCAGTAATTTTTTATTATCAAAATGAACATCTATTTTTTTTTCAAAATCTAAAAGTTTATCCTCATTAAATAACTCTGTCATCTCACTCTCACCTTTCCTAAATATAAAAAGGGATGAAAACTCCGCAAGCGGAGCTCCATCCATACATTATCTATTAAATAATATCCTCTAGATAATTTACAGCATCCTCTACTGTACGGATTTTCTCCGCATCTTCATCAGGTATTTCAACATCAAACTCTTCTTCAAAAGCCATCACTAATTCAACAACATCTAAAGAATCAGCTCCGAGGTCTTCTATAAATGAAGAGTTTTCAGTTACTTCATCCCTGTCAACTGCTAATTCTTCAACAACAATATCAATAACTTTATTTAAAACATCACTCATCAAGTTCACCTCCTTTCACTGAGTCTTCATTTTATAACGCAAGGTCGACTCA
>JBNJGL010000021.1:10240-36215 GCA_051747745.1 Bacillota bacterium
AATTCTTCAACAACAATATCAATAACTTTATTTAAAACATCACTCATCAAGTTCACCTCCTTTCACTGAGTCTTCATTTTATAACGCAAGGTCGACTCACTGAGCTTCTTTAATAAACGCATGGTCAGCTCAGCATTAGCACATCGAGTGCGTCACACCACTAGGGCATCGAGCCCGTCGCACTCGTCTTCTTTTTATAACGCAAGGTAGACTCACTGAGCTTCTTTAATAAACGCATGGTTAGCTCAGCATTAGCACATCGAGTGCGTCACACCACTAGGGCATCGAGCCCGTCGCACTCGTCTTCTTTTTATTACATTAACATACCACCGTCTACATTTATAACCTGACCATTTATATAATCAGCCATTGGTGATGCAAGAAATAACACTGCATCTGCAACTTCTTCAGCTCTACCAAAACGTCCGGCCGGTATATTATTGAGCATCATATCCTTAATATCATCTTTGATATTTTCTGTCATCTCCGTCATTATATAACCAGGTGCAATAGCATTAACTCGAACTCCTTTACCGGCAAGTTCGCGTGCATTTGATCTTGTAAAACCAAGTATACCTGCTTTTGCAGCACAATAATTTGCCTGACCGGCATTCCCCATTAAAGCTACTACAGAACTAATATTAATTATTCTGCCAGAATCTGATTTCAATAAATATCTGGAAGCATGTTTTGTACAGTTAAAAACACCTTTAAGATTAATATTAATAACTTTATCCCAGTCTTCTTCTTTCATTCTTAATAAAAGTTTATCACTTGTTATACCAGCATTATTAACCAGTATATCCAGACTATTCATTAATTTATAACTTTCTTTTATCAGCATTTTTGCTTCATCATAATCAGAAACATCTGCCTGAAGCACATGAGCTTTACCGCCATTTTCTTCAATATAATCTTTTACTTTTTCAGCTCTATCTTTAGAATTAGCATAATTAATAACAACTTCTGCTCCAGCTTCAGCTAATTTTTTTGCAATTTCTGCTCCAATTCCACGGGAACTTCCTGTAATCAATGCTTTTTTTCCGGAAAGATCTATCATATTTCCTCCTTAAAATTAATTCCTCAAAATGACTGCTTTTATTTATGTTAATATAATTTAGGGTGAATATACATTTATTATATCTCTACAGTTATAAACTTATTTTATTAATCCTAATTTTTCTTCTAATACTTCTGCACAGCTGCCGGTTATTTCATCTAATATCATTTTTACGTTTTTAATATCTTTTACCATACCAGCTATCTGGCCGGCCATAACACTTCCATGAGTTACATCACCTTCAATAACTGCATCCCTCAGCTTGCCAGACCCTATTTCTTCTATTTTTTTAGGATCAGTACATTTCTTTTCAAGAGCATCCAACTTCCTGGTAAGATTATTTTTTAAATTTCTGACAGGGTGACCGGTACTTCTTCCTGTTACAACAGCATCTCTATCTCTGGCTTTTAAAATAGCTGTTTTGTATTGCTCTGAAGCAATACACTCTTCTGAACATACAAATCTTGTCCCGATTTGTGCCCCTACAGCACCAAGTGCCAGTACTGCTGCAAGACCGCGTCCATCCGCAACTCCTCCTGCTGCTATTACAGGGATATCTACTGCGTCAACAACCTGTGGCACAAGTGTCATTGTTGTCAATTCTCCAATATGACCTCCAGCTTCTGTTCCTTCTGCTATAACTGCATCAACATTTAGTCTTTCCATTCTCCTTGCCAGTGCTACTGAAGGTACAACAGGGATAACCTTGCTCCCATTTGTCTGAAACATCTCTACATATTTACCGGGATTTCCAGCTCCAGTCGTTATAACTGGCACTTTTTTCTTTACTGCAAGTTTTACTATATCTTCTGCAAATGGAGATAGCAGCATTATATTTAAACCAAAAGGTTTATCTGTTAAATCCTTAACTTTGTCAATTTCCTTTTCAATTACATCTGCAGGTGCATTACCAGCTCCAATAACGCCGAGCCCGCCTGCTGCAGATACTGCTGCTGCAAGTTCGCCTGTAGCTACCCATGCCATTCCTCCCTGTATAATTGGAACGTCTATATCCAATAAACGGGTTAATTCCGTTTTAAACTGCATCTCATACAACTCCCTATCTGTTATCTACTTCTGTTTTTATTAGTGAAACAATATTCTCTTCTACCGCTTTTCGTGCAGCATTTACTGCATTATAAACTGCAGTAGCATCAGAACTACCGTGGCTTATAACAACAATTCCTTCCAGTCCGAGCAGTGGTGCTCCACCATACTGCCTGTAATCTATCTTTTTTAAAACTTTTTTAAGATATGGTTTCAAAAGAAAAGCAGCAGTTTTGCTAATTATATTTGTTCTAAAACTTTCTTTCATTAAATCAAGAAAAAATGAAGCTGCACCTTCTGTTGTTTTTAAAACAATATTTCCTACAAATCCATCTGTTACAACTACATCACATTTTTCTGTAAATATATCTCTTCCTTCAATATTACCTATAAAATTTTTTATTCCAGGATCTTTTTCAAGTATTTGATAGGTGTTTTTGCTTAAATTATTGCCTTTACTCTTTTCTTCACCTATATTTAAAAGCCCTATTTTGGGATTTTCAATTCCCATTACCTTTTCAGCATACAGCTGACCCATAAATGCAAACTGCACCATATGTTCTGGTTTACAGTCAGTATTAGCACCATTATCGAGTATAAGTGTGCTTCCATTTCTAGCTGGGAAATTAATGGCAATTGGTGGTCTTAAAACTCCTTTTATTCTGCCAATATTTAATAATCCGGCAGCCATAACAGCTCCTGTATTTCCAGGTGATATAAAGGCATCAGCCTGAGAATTTTTAACAAGATTGGCCCCAACATTTATTGTTGAGTTTTTCTTTTTTCTAAGAGCTCTAATCGGAGATTCATCCATCTCTATAATTTCATCAGCTGAAACAATTTTGACTCTATCACTATCATATTTCAAGTCATTTAATCCTCGATTTATAATATCATATCTACCTACAAGGGTCAAACTTATACCAGTGTCTTCATTACAGGCTTTTACCGCTCCTTTTATCAGTTCATCAGGAGGATTTTCGCCACTCATAACATCAACAACAATTCTGTACAATACTTCCGCCTCCTAATCAAATGAAAGCTAAAATTTCAGTACTCCATTTGGCAATTATTATATCTCAACCGGCGGTCAAATGCAAGTTTAACAAGAGAAAAAAAGCAGAGCACCTTTAAAAGGTTACTCTGCTTTATCTCAGAAATAATTAAATTATTTACTAACCACCTTTTCACCCTTGTAATGTCCACAATCTGGACAAACACGATGAGGTAAAACCATAGAATGGCAGTGTGAACATTCAACCAGGGTTGGGCCTGATAATTTCTTATGTGTACGTCTTTTACGTTTTCTTGTTTTCGAAGTCCGTTTCTTTGGTACAGCCATACTCTCCCACCTCCTTCAATCAATCAGTGTCAAAAAAATTTTTTAGCTTTGCCAAACGTGGATCAATCTGTTCAACTTCACAATCACAGTCACCTCTGTTTAGATTCTGCCCACAATGAGGACAGAGTCCTTTACAATCTGGAGAACAGAGAGTTTTTATTGGAAGTGACAGTAAGATATTATCTCTAATAATATCTGCAAGATGAAGTTCATCCACATCTTCCATCTCTTCTTTAAGTACTTCTTCTTCTATTTCTAAACTAAGTTCTGAATTATACTTTTCCAAACAGCGGCTGCATTCCAAAATAAGTTCACCTTTTAGATGGCCTCTTATTAGAAAAGATTCTTTAGTATTAAAAATATCCACATCAAGATGGAGAGGCTTTTTTATTCCTATTTCTCTATCCTGATATTTGAAGTCATTAAATTCGAAATCCAGTACTACACGTTTACGAGCACCAGTGTCTTTTAAATCACTGAGGTTTATATACAATTTAATCACCCCTGTAAATAGCCACAGTTAATTATATAAAATGGAGAGATGACTGTCAAGCAAAAACTTGGACAGGGGATTTATTTTGTGACAATTTCTTTTGTATCTCTGGCAATAACCAGTTCCTCATCAGTAGGAATAACCATAACTTTTACTTCAGAATCTTCACTTGTAATTACTGCTTCTTTACCCCGACAGTTATTTGCTTCACTATCAAATTCTAATCCCAGATATTCCAGTCCGGAAATTATTTCTTCTCTAGTTTCAACAGCATTTTCTCCTATACCGGCAGTAAATACAATTACATCAACACCGCCCATTGCAGCTGTATAAGCTCCAATATATTTTTTAACACGATAATTAAATAACTCTAAAGCAATTTCTGCTCTATGATTTCCAGATTCAGCTGCCTCTTCTACATCGCGAGAATCGCTGCTTACACCAGAAACACCGTATAATCCACTTTCTTTATTCATAATATTATCCATTTCTGAAGCTGTTAAATTTTCTTTTTCCATAATAAATGGAACGATCGCTGGATCAATATCACCACAGCGGGTACCCATAACCAGTCCTTCCAGTGGGGTTAAACCCATGCTTGTATCCACTGATTTACCATTTTTTACAGCTGCAATACTTGCTCCATTACCTAAATGACAGGTGATAATTTTAAGTTCAGATAGCGGTCTTTCAAGTATTTCAGAAGCACGTTTGGCTACATATCTATGGGAGGTGCCGTGAAATCCATATCTTCTTACACCATGTTTTTCATAAAACTCATATGGTAAAGCATATATATATGCTTTTTCGGGCATTGACTGGTGGAAAGCAGTATCAAATACACCTATTTGAGGTTTGCCTGGAAATAGTTCCTGACAGACTTTAATACCGACAAGATTAGGTGGATTATGTAAAGGAGCTAAATCTGAACACTCTTCCATCTTTTTAATTACTTCATCTGTAATATAAACAGAATCTGCAAATTCTTCTGCACCATGAACTACCCTGTGTCCTACTGCTTCAATTTCTTCAACATTTTCTACAACTCCATGTTCTTCAGATAAAAGTGTATCAATAACCATTTTCAATCCCGTTTTATGATCGGGAATATCCTGTTCTATTTTTATTTCATCTCCTGAAAAATTTTCGTATTCAAGAAATGAATCTTCTATTCCAATTCTCTGAACAAGACCGTCTGCGAGTACTTTTTCTTCTTCCATCTGGAAAAGCTTGTACTTAATAGATGAACTACCACAATTAATAACTAAAATTTTCATTAAATAGTATCCTCCTGTATTTTATCTTTTTATATTACTTTTGAGCCTGAACTGATGTAATTGCTGCAAGATTAACTATATCTTCCACTGAACAGCCTCTGGAAAGATCATTAATAGGTTTTGCAAGTCCCTGCATTACCGGTCCAACTGCCTGTGCACCAGCTAATCTCTGCACCAGCTTGTATCCTATATTACCAGATTGCAGATCCGGGAAAATAAGTACATTAGCTTTACCGGAAACTTTGCTGTCAGGTGCTTTTCTTTCTGCAACAGATGGGACCAGTGCTGCATCTGCCTGCATTTCCCCATCAATATCAAGATCAGGTGCCTGTTTTTGAGCTAATTCAACAGCTTTTTTAACTTTATCAACTAATTCATGCTGTGCACTTCCTTTGGTTGAAAAGGAAAGCATTGCAACTTTAGGGTTAAATCCTAATAATTTTTCTGCTGTTTCTGCAGTAGAAACTGCAATACCGGACAGCTGCTCTGCATCCGGATTTGGATTAACAGCACAATCTGCAAACAGAATTATACCATCTTCTCCATAACTTTTGTCATCCACAACCATAATAAATGCACTGGAAACAACAGATATACCTTCTTTGGTTTTTACAATCTGAAAAGCCGGCCTCAGCACATTGCCGGTAGCGTTTGCTGCTCCAGCAACCATTCCATCTGCAGCACCGGTGTAAATCATCATAGTACCAAAATAAAGTGGATCTAGAACTGCATTTTCTGCATCTTCTTTACTTATACCTTTGTGTTTTCTAAGTTCAAAAAATTCAGCCGCAAATTTCTCTTTTAAATCTGAATATTTAGGATTGATTACCTCAATTCCAGATAAATCTGCGCCAGATTTTTCGGCTGCTGCTGCAACTTCTTCTGCAGTACCCAGTACAATTGGTACAGCAAAATTTTCTTTTTTAATTTGTTCTGCAGCACTTATTACTCGTTCATCTCCCCCTTCAGGCAGTACAATGATCTGAGGATCATCTGCAGCCTTGGCTTTAAAGTCTTTAAGTAAGTCCATATTAATTCCCCCCTGTTAATTTGACCAGAATTTATAATTTGTGAAAATATTATTCTTCTGGTATCATATATACAATACTATATTAAAAGAAAATTTCCTTTAAAATCTTTAAAAATAAAAATAGTAAAATTTTTTAAAAAACTTATTTAATATAATGGATGGTGATTTAATTATGAAACGCTGTGCTTTAATTACTGAATATAATCCTTTCCACAATGGTCATTATTATCACCTTCTCAAAGCTAAAGAAATAACAAACAGCCAGTCTTCTATTGTTTTAATGAATGGAAATTTTACTCAAAGAGGAGTTCCCGCACTTATCGATAAGTGGGCCAGAACTGAACAGGCCTTACAAAGTGGTGCAGACCTTGTTATAGAATTACCCCTTCTCTACGGTCTGCGCAGTGCAGAATATTTCGCCTCTGCATCTGTTAATCTGCTTGCAGAAACAGGTCTGGTTGACAGTCTTGTTTTTGGCAGTGAAAGTGGGAATCTGGATATTCTTCAGGATCTGGCCTATGTTTTTAATAATGAAAATGAAATTTATAAGAAAAAAATCAGAGAATATTTAAGTCAGGGATTAAATTATCCGGCTGCCAGAAATAAAACTGTAATCGAATGCCGTAAATTCTACCAAAATATCAGCAAATACTCGCATAATGAACTGGAATATGCTATTTCCAATCCCAATAATATACTGGGAATAGAATATTTAAAAGCAGTACAAAAAAACAGCTTAGAAATAAATGTTAAAACAATAAAACGAAAAGGACCTGACTACCACAGTTCTCTTGTAGAAGGAAGTTTTGCCAGCGCCAGCCATATAAGAAAAACAATCCGCAGCAGTGATATAAAAAAGGTGAAAAGTAAAATTGAAAATTTGATGCCAGATTTTGCTTTTGAAATTCTAAATAGAGAATTAAAAAAAGGCAGATGTGTTTTAGATAATCAGCTACTGGGCCAGCAGCTTATTTCCAGTATAAGAAGATTATCTCCAGAAAAACTGCTGGATTATCCGGAGATAGCAAATGGACTTGAAAATAGAATCTTTACTGCAGCTTTGAAATCAGGCAATCTAACAGATCTAATAAATAAGATAAATGCCAAAAATTATACAAATACCAGAATTATGCGTTCATTATTATATATATGGCTGAACATTAAAAAGAAAGATCTCAAAACTATAGAAAAATATAGACCCCCTTATATTAGAGTTCTCGGCCTAAAAAAAGGCAGAGAAAATCTCCTAACACAGATTAAACATAACTCAGCATTACCTCTAATTGTTAATCCTTCAGATATATTGAGAAATCCAGATTTGGAGACAGACAATCCAATAAAACTTGCTTTAAGCTTTGAAATAATGGCTGATGACTTATACTCTCTGCTGAGGAAATCATTTTCAGAAAGACAAGCAAGAGAAGATTATTATAAAAAACTTATTAAAATCTAAATGATCTTTCTCTTTTTGCGTTTAAAATAATACTATAAAAGGCTGCAGAAAATTTCAAAAATAGCTCCAACTTTTCAGGCAGATTTTATTTAACATTTTCCTTCAAATATTCTAAAACATCATCAATATTTTTAACTGAAATAAGCTGTAAACTTTCCGCATATTTTTCTGCTTCCGAAAAATTATCTTCTGGAACAATAAATAAATCTGCACCAGCTTTCTGAGCTGCAATAATCTTTTGTTCAACACCATCTATCTGTCCAATAGTTCCATCCAGATTTATTGTTCCTGTTCCGGCAATTTTGAGCCCACCAGTAATATCCTCTTCTATTAGCTGATTATAAATTTCCAGTGCAAAAACTCCACCAGCCGATGGACCTATTATATTATCTGTTTTAAATTCTACATTTTTTGGTATATCATAATTTAAATTTTTAGTTGTAATTAAAACTCCTATTGAAGGATTGCCTGGATTACCTTCTAATTCTACAGTTTGTAGGTCGAAATTCAACTTTTCTCCATCCCTCAATACAGTTAATTTGACATTTTTCCCAATTTTTCTATTTCTAATAATATTTACTGCATCAGCTGCCAGTTCTACTGATTTATCATCTACTGCAATAATCAGGTCATCTTTTTTTAACTCTCCTGCTGCAGTACCATCTTCAATAACTTCTACAACTTCCACACCCTCTCCATTTACTTCAACAGCATAACCTGCTTTCCGGAAAGCAACCGCCTGTGCCTGCAGTTTGCTTTCTTCCATCATTTTTGACATAAGTTCTATATATTCCTGCATTTCCATACCTTCCGGCAGCTGTTCTGACATCAGTTCTAATTCTTTTCCTTCCGGCTTAAGTATAGTAATGTAAAGATAATCCCAGACAACTGCTTTCTGTGAAGCAACTGCTGTCAATAAAAACTCTCCTCTGTGCTGATAACCATTTTCTACATTGATAACAGGAGAAAGTTCCTGAGCTATACCTGGAGACATAACATAATAAGGTGTTGGTATAAAATGACTCAATATGTAGAGAATAAATATAATTCCTATTAATCTTGATAACTTTTTATTTGATCTTTTTCTGCTGCTCATTTTTTAATATCCTTACCTTCCTCTAATAACTTTTTTATTTTATCTATATTATTTTCAGCTGCTCTTCGACCGGCTTTTATGCAAAAATCAGTTTTGTCAAGATTAAAAGCAGAAACATTTCCCAGCTCTGGCTGAATAAATAAATCTGCATTGAAATCATAATTAACAGTAAAATTAAGCTGCATTATATCAAAAGTGTTTAACAGAACATCAAATATATTATTCACAGGTGTATTGATATCTTTAATGCTTACATCTACTCCAATAACAAAATCAGCACCCATATCATAACATGTTTTTACCGGTACCGGATCTATAATGCCTCCATCAACAAGCTGTCTTCCCCTGTATTCATAGGGAATATAGACTCCCGGAATAGCTGTGCTGGCCCGGATAGCCTCTGCTGTCGAACCACTGTCCAGCACAATATGTTCACCTCTTTCAATATCACATG
Source organism: Bacillota bacterium (assembly GCA_051747745.1). Classification (GTDB taxonomy): domain Bacteria; phylum Bacillota; class Halanaerobiia; order Halanaerobiales; family Halanaerobiaceae; genus QPJE01. Next base: position 19,493 of record JBNJGL010000021.1, read on the forward strand.
CTACTGCCGAAAAAGGAATATTAAGTTCTTCTATATCTTTCTTTTTGCTCAATATTTCTAAAAAAGTCAATAACTTTTCACCTTTCAGTAAACCTTTTTTAGGAAATGTTAAATCAGAAAGATGTTCCCAGTCAAGTTCTTCTGCAAGTCCTTTTATATACTTTAGAGAAACTCCAGATGCATAAAGACCACCAATTAAACTTCCCATACTGCATCCACTAATAAAATCAATTTTGATATTTTCCTCTTCTAAAACCTCTAAAAAACCTATATGAGCCAGACCTCTTGCACCTCCTGAGCCAAGTGCAACTCCCAGTCTGCATTTCTTATTGTCCATAATAATGTCACCTCTATTTAATCCATTAAATTTATTATATATGTTTAGAGAGTTTAGAGCAAGATTAATTAAAAACTTGACTTTCCCTATTTTTTATATACTGCTGCAAAAAGGGGGATATGCAGAAATATTGAAATTTTTAGTCAATGAATCTTAACGAAATGAGTTTTCTATTTGTTTTTACAACCAAACAGAACTAGATATAAAAAATTTGAGCTTTACCTGAAGCTAAATTATACTGCAGAATAGAATAATTTATGCAGATAAACAACCAAATAAAAATAATTTATAAATTTCCCTTGACAAAAATTATTAAGTCAGTTATACTTTTATACAAATAAAATACTATTAAACCTAATAGAAAAATGCCTCATCCAACTGCGGGTGAGGTAGAGGCGCAAAACTGATCAGTAACTCTAAAGATAAAGAACCTGACTGCTTTAGAGTGAAAGGCTGTTTTGCCGAAGCACAGCTTTTCGGTTCAAAAGGCTGCTGCTGGGTCTGTATATAATATATGCAGGACTGTCATTATAAGTTCTAATCCGGACATATAATGTTGCGCTATCTCACATAAAGCGGATATTGGAAGAGGTGATTTTTTCTGGTTATTATATTAACCCGGCTAAATCGCCGGGTGTTTTTTATTTCTTATGTATTTTTTTAGATAGTGCATTTACAACTAATTCTGGGAGGATCAAAAATGAAAAAGCTTAAACAGATTCGCTGAATTTGCAGCCGAGAGCAGATAGTATTTAGAAGTCAATTTAATCAAATTTCACAAAGACATCAAAAATCTGAAAGGAGTTTTAAAATGCACAGAATAACAAACAGAATGAGTATTTCAATTTTTATTGTTTCAATAATTGTAATGGTGATCTTAAGTCTTTCTACTTCAGTTATGGCAGAAGAAAGTGACAGATATGGTGGAACTCTCAATTATCCACTTCCCTATCAGCAGAGTATAACAACTCTGGAGCCGGGACAGTCAAGTGATGTAACTCAGGCGATTATAACAAAATCTATTTTTTCAAATCTGGTTCGCTACAATGAATCTACAGGAGAAATCGAACCAGATCTTGCAGAATCATGGGAAATAAGCGAAGATGGATTAGTTTATACATTTCATTTAAGAGAAGATGTAACTTTCCACAATGGCGAAGCTTTTACAGCAGAGGATGTTCAGTTTACATTTGAAAGAATACTGGACCCAGAACAGGCTTCAACCGCTGTGCCTACAGTACAGAGTATTGCTGGAGCCGATGAATATGCAGATGGAGAAAGTGAACATCTGTCAGGATTAAAAATTATTGATGATCATACACTTGAAATAACTCTTTCTGAACTGGATGTTGGATTTCTTAATTCAATGGCAGATGAACTGGCAGCAATTATGCCAAAAGATTATACTGAAGAAGTCGGAAATGATTTCGGTATGAATCCTGTTGGAACCGGGCCGTTTCAGTTTGTAGAAATGAAGCAGGACGAAAGTGTGGTAATAGAAGCATTTGAGGATTACTATAATGGCCGTCCATATCTTGATCAAATAGAATTTTTAGTTATGACAGAAGCATCAACTCGTACTGCTTCTTTTAGATCAGGACAGCTGGATATAGATCTTGTCTCTCCTGCACAATATAAAGTCTTTAAAAATGATCCTCAGTATGAAGATCAACTTATTGAAGTTTCAGAGGTATGGATAAGAAATGTAATGTTCAATATGGATAATGAAAAATTTCAGGATAAAAGAGTAAGACAGGCATTTAACCATGCCATTGACAGACAACTTATAGTTGATAAGTTATTAAATGGAAAAGCATTTGCAGCAACAGGATGGCTGCCTCCCAGTAATATAGCTTATAATTCCGAATTAGAAGGATATGACTTTAATCCAGAAAAAGCTAGAAGTTTAATGGAAGCAGCAGGTTATACACCGGAAAATCCTCTGGAAATACACATCATAGGTACCACAAATCCTGCCTGGGGTATACCTATTATAGAAGCTGCAATGCCTTATTTAGAGGATGCTGGTTTTAAAATAACATCTGAAGTAGTTGATGGTGCTACCTGGTCAACTAGAGCAAGACAGGGCGATTTTGAAGCATTTATTTTTTCACTGGGAGGTCATGCCTCTCCGGTAAAGCAGCTTGCAACAACATTCTGGTCTGAAATTCCAAGAGGAGCAGGAAACTATGGAAATTACAGCAATGAGGAATTTGATAAATATATCGAAAAAGCTATGAATACTGTTGATATAGAAGAACGTATAGAATATGTACAGAAGGCAGAAAAAGAGCTTGTAGAAGATCCAGGAGTCTGGTTTTTCAACTATAACAAAGCTGTTATGATTCATAAGCCATGGGTTCATGGAATTACAGGAAATGCTTTAGAAATGACATACCAGCCGTTTTATAAAATTTGGGTTGACGATTCCAGTCCACGCAAATAGTAGGAGGTGAATTTCGAGAGTGGAGAAAAGTCTTCTCTGCTCTCGAAAATAATGATGTTTATATATATAATAAGAAGACTTACTCAATCTGCAGCAGCAGTTTTAATATTATTAACAATACTATTTTTTGTTCTCAATGTTCTTCCGGGTGATGCTGCATTACTTGCAGGAGATCTGAGGATGGCCAAAAATGAAGAAGTAATTAAAAACATCAGAGCCAAATGGGGTTTAGATAAGCCTCTTCATATTAGATATTTTACCTATATGGGTAATCTTTTAACAGGTGATCTGGGTACATCTTACAGAACGTCTAACGAAGTTGTTGATTTAATTATTCCTAAATTAATCAGCACACTAAAAATCGTTGTCACTGCTTTTATAACAGCAGTTATTGCCGGTATTTTTTTGGGCTTTGTAGCTGCATTATACAGAGGTACTTTAATTGACATACTTTTAATGATAATAGCTATTCTGGGAATTTCAATGCCCCGCTTCTGGCTGGGTTTAATGCTTATGTATTATTTTGCAGTCATACAAAACATTCTTCCAGCTTCAGGTACTGGAAATGGTTCCTTTATATTTATTATTTTACCTGCTTTAACTCTAAGTATTCCCATGATAGCACTTATTGCAAGAACAACCAGATCATCAGTTCTTGATGAAATAAACCATGACCATGTTAGAACTGCCCGTGCCAAAGGTCTTTCAAATTCTGTAGTTAATATTAAACATATTTTTAGAAATTCTTTATTATCTATTATAACTATTGTTGGACTTCAGCTTGGTACTATATTTGCCAATACTGTTGTAGTAGAAAAAGTTTTTGCCTGGCCGGGAATTGGAGATCTTATTGTTAATTCAATTTTTAAAAGAGATATTCCTGCCATTCAGGGATGTATTCTTGTTTTTGCACTCAGTTTTATTTTAATTAATTTATTTGTCGATATTTTATACGCATTTTTAGATCCACGTATTTCTTACAGTTAGGGGGCTTTATAATATGATAAAAAAAATAACAAAAAATCCGCAGCTCACTATCGGTCTATTTATTACACTGCTTGTTATATTTACTGCAATTTTTGCCCCACTCATTGCTCCTTATGACCCTATCGATGATGCAAATTTATTAAACAGTCTGGAATCTCCCGGCAGTGAATTCAGACTTGGCACTGATCGTCAGGGACGTGACATTTTCAGCAGAATAATTTTTGGAGCAAGAATTTCTTTAAGTATTGGTATAATAACTCAGATAATCAATACTTTTATAGGGGTTAGCCTGGGTCTTATAGCTGGTTATGCCGGCGGAAAAATAGATGATCTTATAATGAATATAACCAATATTATGCTCTCTATTCCTCCTCTTATTTTAGCTTTAGCCATTATGGCTGTTCTTGGGCCGGGTTTAATTAATATTTTTATTGCTTTAGGATTTACTCTCTGGACTTATACATGCAGGGTTACAAGAGCACAAACACTTTCTATAAAAGAAAAAGAATATGTTTCTGCAGCCAGGGCTATTGGAGCTTCAAATTTTAGAATTATATTTAAACATATTTTGCCTAATATAATTGGACCTGTTTTAGTTATTGCAACTTTTGGGGTGGCATCAGCGATTCTTATAGAATCAAGTCTAAGCTTTCTGGGAATAGGTGCTCAGCCACCAACTCCCAGCTGGGGAACAATGCTGAGCAATGGTAGAGACTATATATGGACTGCTCCCTGGATAATGATCTATCCAGGTATTGCCATAGTAATGACGATTTTAGGATTAAATTTAATGGGTGATGGAATTAGAGACTATCTTGACCCTCATAAAAAAGGATGATTAAAATGACAAAAAAGCTTTTCTATAATGGATATATATATACAATGGACGAAAAAAATCCGACCGTAAAAAATGTTCTTGTAGAAGATGACAAAATAATTTCTTTCAATGTTGAAGTTCAGGATGAATATCAGTTAATTGATCTAAACGGGAAAACTCTTCTGCCCGGCTTCAATGACAGCCATATGCATGCTCTCTCCTATGGAATGACTCTGGATATGGTTGATTTAAATAATGTTAATTCGATTGAAGAAATAATTTCAGAGGTAAGTAATTTTATTGAAAACAAAGATCCTGCAGAAGATGAATGGATTTTTGGCAGAGGATGGAATCACGAAAATTTTACTGAAAAAATTATGCCTACAAGATATGATCTTGATAAAATTTCAACATCAAGACCAATTGTTTTGACCAGAACCTGTGGACATTTATTAACAGCAAATTCTGCTGCTTTAGAAAAAATCAATATAAATTCTGATACCTATATTGAAGGTGGAAAAATTGATATTGATGATAATGGAGTTCCTACTGGAATCTTTGCAGAAAAAGCAATGGATTTAATTTATGAAAATATGCCTTCCTTTTCGGTTGAAGATATAAAAAATTATTTAATCAAGGCAGGAGAAAAATTAAGAAAAAAAGGCATAACATTTGTTCAAACTGATGATCTGGACAGTGCAAACGTTCATTTCCAAAAAGTTATGCAGGCATATTATGAACTGGCTGATGAAAATAAATTACCAATAAAATTCAATTTACAGCTGAGATTAAAAACTCCGGCAGAAATTAAAGAGTTTTTGGATAATAATCTCATTACTTATTATGATGATTTTCTGACACTCGGACCGCTCAAGGTACTGGCTGATGGTTCTTTAGGCGCCAGAACTGCTGCTCTTAGAGAAAGTTATGCCGATGAAGAAAATCAATTTGGTGAACTGGTTTATGGTAAGAAAAAATTATATAATCTATCTGAAATTGCTCTAAAAAATGGTCTTCAGATAGCCTGCCATGCAATTGGTGATAGAACAGTTGCTCTCTTTATCGATATTATGGAACAACTGCAAAAAAGGTATGGAAAAGGATTAAGAAATAGAATAATTCACTGTCAAATTACTGATTATGATCTTTTAGAAAAAATGGCAGAACTTAATCTGGAAGCTGATATACAGCCTCCCTTTACTGCAACTGACTGGTCTATTGTTTCTGAAAGAATAGGTAAAGATAGAGAAATAGGCACATATGCCTGGAAATCCATGCTTGATCTGGGTATTAATGCTGCAGGTGGTTCTGACTGTCCGGTGGAAAATCCGGATCCAATATGGGGTATTGCCTGTGCTGTAACCAGAATGGACAAAGAAAATAAGCCGGATGGAGGCTGGCAGCCGTGGGAAAAATTAACTGTTCAGGATGCACTAAAACTTTATACAAAAAATGCTGCCTATAATTGTTTTATGGAAAATCAGATAGGACAGATTAAAAAGAATTATAAAGCCGATTTTGTTATACTGGACAAAAACCCTTTTCTGACTTCAGAAAAGGAAATTAAAAATATTAATGTGGCTGGTACATCTATAAACGGAAATCTTTATTGGAATTAAAAAATTAATTCAGGAGGGTCTTCACTAATGGAAAACTATGGAATTTTATCTCTGGTTCCACCGATACTGGCAATACTGCTGGCCTGGTGGAGTAAAGAGGTTATACTATCTTTGTTTTTAGGAGTTTTTGCCGGTGCATTTATAATTAATGTTAATCCAATTACTGCCTTTATGCATACTCTTGACAACTATATACTTGCCTCTCTGGCAGATTCGTGGAATGCCGGAATAATATTATTTTTACTTGCTATGGGAGGAATGATCGGAATTATTAATAGAGCTGGAGGGATACTGGCAATAGGTGAATATGTTGCCAGAAAAGCTCAGTCTATTAGAAAAACTCAATTTGCAACCTGGCTTATGGGAGTATTAATTTTCTTTGATGATTATGCAAATACTTTAATTGTTGGTAATACAATGCGTCCTATCACAGATAGAATGAAAATTTCTCGAGAAAAGCTTGCATTTCTGGTTGATTTAACCGCGGCTGCAGTATCCAGTATAGTTCCTATTTCTACCTGGATAGCTTTTGAGGTTGGCCTGATAAAAGATGGATTTGATGCACTTGGCATTGAATTAAATGCATATGCAACTTTTGTACAGACTATACCTTTTAGATTTTACAGTATTTTAGCTCTTGTTTTTGCCCTGATAATTATTTTTAGTGGAAAAGATTTTGGCCCGATGCTTGCAGCAGAACGAAGAGCAAGAAAAACCGGTGAAACTTTAAGACCTGGTTCAACTCCGATGGTTTCACAGGAAATGGAAGAAATAAAACAGCCTGAAGGCCAGAGCTTTACTTTTACAAATTCATTTTTACCTATTCTGGGTGTTATAGTGATTACGATTATTGGTCTCTGGTATAATGGTGGTGGCATGAGTGCAGGTACTTCCATACAGGATGCTTTTGGAAATGCAGATGCGAGTATTGTTCTGCTCTGGGCGGCAATAACTGGAAGTTTAATAGCAGGAATTCTGGCATTAAGCCGAAGAATATTAGATGTCTCAGAGATTTTGAGTGGCTGGATTGATGGTGCAAAATCTATGTTTATTGCCTGTATGATACTAATTCTTGCCTGGTCAATTGGAAGTATAACTGAGGACCTTGGTACTGCAAATTATATTGTGGGAATTCTGGAAGGTAATATAATGCCAGAAATAGTGCCAATGCTATTATTTGTTATTTCCTCTTTTATCGCCTTTACTATTGGAAGTTCATGGGGAACTGTTGCAATTGTTATGCCGCTTGCAATTCCACTGGCAAATTCAATAGGTATCCCGATGCTGCCGACTATAGGTGCAGTTTTAACCGCCGGTGTGATGGGAGATCACTGTTCCCCCATATCTGATACAACAATAATGTCTTCAACTGCATCTGCTGTTGATCATATGGATCACGTAAAAACTCAGATGCCTTATGCTCTTACTGTCGGTTCTGTAGCAGCACTTTTTGGGTTTTTACCGGCTGGATTTGGTATCTCAGCATTTTATTTACTTCCTGTTGGAGCAGTTATACTGTATCTAATTGTAAACTTTGCAGGTTCTAAAGCAGAAGAAACTATAGATACAGTGCAAAAAACAAAAACAGCATAAAAAAAGAAATGCCTTTAAAAAATAGACATTTCTCTTTTGATTTCTTTAAGATTTTTTTCTGTAAAACTTCCTTTTTTCAACAGCCAGCTTCTGCTGGCTGCTTCTTTTTTCTCCAGTAATTCTATAATTCTTTTATGACAGGTTAACAAAATAATCTGATTGTGCCTTGATAATTTCAGAATTTCATCAACTGCTCTTTCCAGATGCTTAATATCAAAATTAACCAGTGAATCATCTATAATAACAGGAAGTGGCGGTTTTATATTTTTTATTCTGCTCAATCTTACAGATAAAAATAGCTGTTCTTCTGTACCTCTGCTCAGCATATCATTACTGCTGTACACTTTATCTTCAGTATTTACAATATCCAGTTTAGAAGACCACAGGTCATCTCCCGGAATTATCTTCTTATAATCATTACTGCTGAGGTGCTTAAATATCTCAGATGCATCTCTTAAATATTCATCTTTAATCTTTTTATAAATATTCTGCTGCAATTTATTCAACATTAAAACAGCAAGTTTATTTACTGCATATTTTTCAGCAAGTTTTTTCAGGTTTTTTCTGGCTTTGTCTATTTTTTTTCTGCTTTCATTTAGTTTTTCTTCAGATTTTAAATCGTTTAATCTTGTTTCAATATCCTGAATTTTTAAAACAGCATCATCTTTTTGCTTTTTTAAATTTTTCAATTCTACTTCTACATTATTTCTTTTTTCCTCTACCCTTTTTTGGGAAACATATTTAGAAAATCCCTGCATAATTTCTTCAAATTTATCTTCAGAATCAAATTTTGTTTCACCAGTCTTTTGGGAAGTTAAGCTGTATGTTATCTTTTCATAAACATTATTTTTCTCTTCTTTTAACATTTTATACTTATTATAATCATTGAATAGATCTTCTAATATTTCAATAATTCTGCTGCAGTTATCTGCATCTGTACTATAAATATTACTGTATATCATTTTTATGGAATTCAAGATTTCTTTATTTTTATTTTTTGTTTGATTAAGTTTTAAATTATATGTTAATAAATTTTCCAGAAAATCAAACTGTTCTAAATGCCTGTTATATGTTTTAAATTCCTTTATTTTTTCAAAACAATGTATGTCATCAACAAAACTGCTGAGCTCTTCATATAAACCGTTCACACGCCTGTACTGTGAAATAATCTCTCGAGTATTGTCTTTAAAATCTCTCACTCTGTGGCACCAATTTTCCCACTGTTTCTGCACTTTATATAATGCAGAAACATAATGAGGTAAAGAGCTGTAATCTAAATCCTGGGGGAAATAAAATTTTCTGCGATAAATATTTAATCTTTTCTGAAGCAGTTCCAGTTCTTTTTTATGAGCAGTAATTTCTTTTCCTAATCGCTCTTCTTCATTTTTAATTAAATCTAGTTTTCTATCTTTTTCTTTTTTTTCTTCTTTTTTTTCTTTTTGTAATTTAAATTCATTATGCAAAATATAACTCAAAATAAAAATCCCAGAAAATATTGATAAAAATCCTGCCAGAATATTTCTGCTGAAAAATGAAAGCAGAATACCGCTTAAAATCAGCAGAAGTGCTGCCGAGTAAAAAAATAAGTCTTTTTTTGCATCATGACTTTCCAATTTTTTAATTTTTGATTTCAGGTCTTTTTTCTCATTTTCCCGGTTTATTTTTTCCTGATTTAATCTATCCAGTTCTACTTTTATACTGTCAACTCGATCGACATCTTTTCTTACTTTCTCTACTTCAGAATCCAGAACATTATCGATCTGTCCTGGTGTTTTAATATTATTTTTTAGTAAATTTTTAAATTTATATTTAATATCCATTTTTTCATCTTTTAATTCCGAAGCAGTTTTATGCCAGCTTCTTATTTTCTCTAAATAAAAAGAAATATTTCTGGAATAATTCTTGATATCATTTTTGTAATCTAATATCTTTTGCAGCTGTTTAATATCAGAAGATGAAATTTTCCCAATCTCCTGCTCTATATCGGCTATTTCTTTACTGTTTTTTTCATATTCTTCTTTCAAACTCCTGAACTCTTTAATCTTTTTATTTTCAATATTTAAATTATCGAGATAAGAGTATTTTCTGACCTTATTTTTTAAATCAATAAATTTTTCAATAGAATCATAGTTTACAAAAAGCAGATCCAAAAAATCAAGTTTTTGGCTCATTTTTGTTATTTTTACTGCTGTTTCATCTTTTCTGTAGAGCAAATTTTCTTTTTCTTTTTTTAAGCTGTAGTAGTGATCAAAGTCATCTCTAGCTCTTTTCTGGAGTTCTAATCCTTCTTCAATCTGGCTGTAATATGGTTTAAATTCTCCCACATTAATTCTTCCATATTTTCCACCAATAGTTTTAGCTTCTTTTAGATGTTTTTCTTTAATTTCAGGTATTTTTTTGACCTGTTTGAATCCTGCACCAATTAATACAGACTGCAGTTTGGATAATTCTCTGCTGGTATATCCTACAGGAAATGTGCGGAGATAGTCCAGAGAAATACCAAAAATATTTTGATAGGAAAATTCATCAAGATCTGCATAAAGTTTTTTTAATTTTGCATTTTGCAAAACTTCTTCACTTTTTATTACAGGATGCGAATAACCATTTATCTGAAGGCTGTAATTTTTTTTATTATCAGCAATTTCAGCTTCTATAAAATATTTATTAACTGGCTGAGGAATATTCATGCCTTTATTAAACCCGTATCCTAAATTTAGCATAATTTTATAAAGGGTGGTTTTTCCTGACCTGTTTTCTCCAGCAATAATATTCAGCCCATTAAAAAGTCCCTTAATTTCTGAAATACGGAAAATGCCAAAATCTTTTATAAATAAATTTTTTATGTACAAATCAATTTCCTCCCTCAAAGAGAGATTTGATTATTTCACTTTCAGCTTTATTAAGCAGTCTTTCAATTAAATCTTTATTGATTTCAAAATAGTGGGGATCTTCTGAAGAATTCAGCTCCCAGATTTCCCCAATTTTTTCGGATAAAAGATTTATTTTATCCTCATTTAATAAATCTTTTTTTATACTGGAAATTTCTCTAAAAACTTCACTTTCTTTAATTCTATCTTCCATATATTCGTTCAGAAAAATATCTTCTGTCAGATTAATAATTTCTTCTGTCAGAATATAACAGCCTTTATCTTTTAAAGTACTGTTTAATTTTTTTGTCAGGTATTCCTGAACCCCTTCTTCGTCTTCTGCTATAACTTCTGCTCCTTCTCCTCTTCCCTGTATAATCCATCTTAAAAAAACAGCTTTAATCTTTTGCTTTTTATTTTTGTTTTTGAAAAAATCCGGCAAAAAATTTTCTTCGTTAAAAGTTGATTCAAATCTATAGATCATTAAATCAAGTAGCTCAGCAAGATTTGTTATTTTTTTATCTGTAATATCTACATGTATATCCATATAAATTGTATCAGAAAGAGCCAAAAATTTTATATTTTTAAGATGTTTTCCCTTAAACTCCACCAGTAGGGCTCCACCCTGATGTTTTTCGCCAAAATCTCTTCCCTGTATATTGCCCGAAAACACAACGGAGGGGTTTTTATGATTAATAACCTGGCACTGATGAATATGTCCTAATGCCCAATAATCAACTCCTTTTACAGCGGTTAATTCATTTTTGGACACAGGCACATATTTGCTATTTTTGCCTTCCAGCTGTGTATGAAGTAAAGCAATATTTAAAAGACCATTTTTAGGAAAATAATAATTTTTAAATATTGGATTTCTTTCCTGTGAACTGGAATATGACTGACCAATTAAATTCACAAGTTTTTTATCATTTTTTGTATAATGTTTCAACTCAGGACTTTCAGCAGAAAAAATATTTAAATTTTTAGGAATATCTACCAGTTTATCAAATTCTGCACCACTATCATGATTACCTGTCAGCATATAAATATCAATATTTTTTTTCATTAATTTTTCACAGCCATCAATAAATATATCAAGAGCTTTTATAGATCGCTGGTCACTATCCAAAATATCTCCGGACAGTAGAAGAAAATCTATATTGTTTTCACAGCAGCAGTTAATTAAATTGTCCCAGGATCTCTGTACTGCATTATCTACAAGTTTTCTGATATTTGTAGAATAATTTTCGGAATAATGAAGTGAACTACCCAGATGAATATCAGCAGCATGAATGAATTTTATATTATTATCCATATCAATTATTTTTCTCCTTCAACAGATGTGCAATAAAATCATTTTCTTCTAACGGAGGATTATAATAATAGCCCTGAACAAAATCATTGTCAAATGATTTTAGAGCTTCTAATTCAAATTCACTTTCAACACCCTCAGCAATTGTTTTCATTCCCAGCATATGAGCCATTTTAATAATAAATTCAACTATACTTTTTGCTTCTTTACCTTCTTTCATACTGCGGATAAAACTTAAATCTATTTTTAAAAAATCAACTGGAAATTTCTGCAGATAACTTAAAGAAGAATATCCTGTTCCAAAGTCATCTATTGATATAGAAAAGTTTTTTTCTTTCATCTTTTTCGTAATTTCCAGTGTGTGCTGAACATTTTCCATAGCATTTGATTCTGTAATTTCAAAAGTAATTAGATCTGAATTAATATCACTTTCAAAAATTATTTCAAATATTGAATCAAGATGTTCAGAATTGTTCAGCTGCAACGGTGATAAATTAATAGATAATGTTATAGGCTGTATGTTTTTTCCTCTGAGCTTCTGCAGCATTGCCACCGCTTTTTTTACAACAAGCAGACCCACATCTATAATCATCCCGGATTCTTCCAATACTGGAATGAATTCTGCAGGAGATATAATTCCTTTTTGAGGATCCTGCCATCGAAGAAGGGCTTCTGCACCAAAAACTTCCTCGGTTTTCCCATTATAGTATGGCTGATAATACAGCAAAAATTCGTCTTCTTCTACAGCTTTATTCAATTGTGCTTCCATTTTGCTGAACTTTTTAATATTACTGTTATTTTTTTCATCAAAAAAACCATATTGGTTTTTAGCAATTGTTATTGTGGCAATTTCAGCTTTAGAAATAAGTTCTTCAGCAGTTTTGTCATCATCCGGATATAGTGATATACCAATTTCAACAGACAGCATCAGATATTCGTTGTTAAAAACAATCGGATTTTTAAAAAGTTCAAGTATTTTTTCAGCCAGTTTATAAATTTCATTATTACTGGAAAAATCATTTACCAGTAAGGCAAATTCATTGCCTTCCATATATGAAAGAAAATAATTTTCATCAATATTTACTATTGAACTATAATCAGCAAGATAATTCATAATCCATTCAGCTACAGTTCTAATAAAATTTTTCCCACTATCATTTTTGCGGTAGATATCATTAAAATATTTTGCATCACTAATACTGACAACAAATACGGCTTTGTTTTTTTGATCTTCAAATTCAATTAAGTTTTTCAATTTTGTGCTGAAAGCTTTTTTATTGGGAAGACCGGATGACATATCATAATTGGATATATATTTAAGTTTTTTTCTTAATTTTTCATTTTTAGTTATATCTCTTCCAACTGAAATAAAATTTAATATTTCTCCATTATCTGATTGGATAGGAGTAATTGTCTGTTCAGAATAGAAAAAATCGCCATTCTTTTTTTTGTTTATTAAAATATCATTAAAAGCTTTACCTGATTTTATAGTTTCCCACATGTTTTTGTAATAAGATTCTTTGTGTTTTCCTGATTTAAAAATAGATGGATTTTCCCCCATAATCTCTTCTCTCTTATAACCTGTTATATCTTCCACAGTAGTATTTGCATATTCAATATTTCCAGCTGGATCTGTTATCACCACCCAGTTATCGGTTTCATTGATAGCCTTAATCAATTTGAACATTTTATTTTCTTTATCTATTTTCTCAGTTATATTTTCACTTATTGATATTATTTCTTTTATGCTATTTTCCTTTTCTAGTGCAGAATTATTCCATCTGCATGTAATAAGATTCCCATCCTTATCTACAGCTTTAGATTTAAGTTCCAATGGAATCTCCTTACAGCTGTTGTCCTGAAATATTTCCCATTTATCGCGATCAGCTTCTGCTATAATGGTATTTATAAAATTTCTGCCTTCAATCTCTTCTTTTTCCCAGCCGAAAAGTTTTTCGGCTGATTTATTCCATTCAATTATATTTCCATCTTTTCCCCAGGAAATAATAGCAAATGGTGAATGAGAGCAGATCAATTCCAATCTTTTTTTATAAAATTCAATTTCTCCATCCTTATTTTGACTTTTTTCTGGAATCAATATTATCACCCTGTAATAAAATAATTGTTAAAACTGCCGCATAAAAGCGGCAGTTTATCTTAATTTAATATAATATCCTTAAGCTCTCTCTTTGGAACATGATGTATTCCATCTTCATCTCTCCAGTATTTTATATCATCATCTCCACATTTTTCCAGGACTATCTCTTCTGCTGGATATCCTAAAGCAACTACATATAAAATATCATATCTTTCATCGAGGCCAAGTTCTCTTCGAATTTCATCTTTATCAATAGCTCCTAAAATACATCCATTAATACCTTTTTCTACTGCTCTCAGCAGCATTGTCTGCATCGCAATTCCTGGATCCACCCAGTAATTTTTAGAAATTTCCCGGTCTCCTACAATAACAATATATGCTGCCGGTCTTTCACCTTTTTTAGGACCATCCCAATCTTTAATATATCCTGCCCAGTTTGTATGTGGAAAAATTTTTCCATTACCTTCATTTCCAAAAATTAAATATTTCAAAGGCTGCAGGTTAGCTGCCGAAGGTGTAATTCTAGCAAAATCTATAAGTTCTTCAAGAGTTTTTCTGTCAATTTTTTTCTCTTCCTGAAACCTTCTCACACTTCTGTTTTTTAATACTAAATCTCTTAACACATTATCGCCCCTTTTTGATTATATTTATATAAAAATCAACAATCATCTTAAATAATTAATTTCTACAAATGCTGTTAAATTCCTTTAAATAACTATTTAAAAATAAACAAAATCATTTTTCAATCAAATTTACAATATTAAATACATCTAAAACCAATTTTTCTCTTCCATTTTTTATTTCAATTTTTCTATTTCCTTTATCAATTCCGCCTATTATTCCAGAAAAATCTCTTATAATACCATCCTTAAAATATTCAACTTTTATGCTTTTCTTTTCTTTTTTTGCCTTAAATAAAATCATGTCTAATTTTTCTTTCTGCTGATCAGAAAGATCAGGTTTTTCTATTTTATTCATTTTTTCTTTCAAATTTTTAAGTTTTCTTTTGTGTTCAACTAGAAACAGAGACTGCCATTTTTTATTTCCTCTGTCATAATTCATTTTTTGTGTCCTCCAATTGTTGTGTTGATTCTATTATAAATACTTCCTTCTTTAAGACTTAAACCATAAAAAAGGGATTGGGAATTAAAACGCTGGTTAAGTTTATATTTAAGTTTATTTAAGACAAAATATTTTTCTTTCTGCTTAAAAATATTTCTATTTAAATTATTAACATCTGTAAGATTACTAATATTCAATCTGATTTTTCTAACCGAATATCCTTCTGTATAATTTTCTTCTAGCAGAATGCAGGCATTATTAAATATATCCTGTGTTAAAAAAATCGGCTTTTCAACTGAACGCTGCCTGCTGAATCCCGCATCTTCTTCTTCATAACTATAGCTTAAAGATAAGCTGACTGTTCTCCCGGCAAAAGAATTTTCTAACGCTCTTTCCGCAATTACTTCTGCCAGTTCAAAAATAACTATTTTTATTTCTTCTTTTTTTTTATAATCTCTATATAAAGTAATACCCCTGCCTATACTTTTTTTTATGTCTGAAATTAAATCTCCAGGTTCAGAACGACATATTCCCCATGAATGATCATAAAGCTGTCTGCCCAGTATTCCAAACTCATTTTCAAGATATTTAGGTGGTAGTTGTGCCAGATCTCCAACAGTAAAAACTCCAATTTTTTTTAATTTTTTCTCTGTTTTGCTGCCAATGCCCCAGCATTTTCTGATTTTAACAGGCCACAGTTTTTTTTGAACATCTTTATAATCCCAGAAAGCAAAACCAATTTTTTTTCCTTCAATATCCATGGCTACTTTGGCTAAAAACATATTTGGCCCCATACCCACACTTGTATATAAATTAAATTTTTCCAGAATAGATTTTTTTATTTTATAACTTAATTTAATTGCCTGTTCTGTACTTGCACAGTATGAAGTCAGATCCAGCCAGCTCTCATCTACAGAATATATCTGAATATCTTTTGGAGAAACAAAATTACTCAAAAATTCAGTAATATCAACTGACTTATTTATGTACAGCTCCATTTGAGCCTCAACAATAATTATTTCTTTATTTTTAGGAATCTGATATAATCTATCGGCAGTTTTAATATCATATTTTGATTTAAGAGCCGGTGTAGCTGCAAGCACTACAGCCCCATCTCTATTTACATCTCCAACTACCGCCAGAGGTATTTCAAAAGGATCATACCCTCTACGAGATGCTTCTATACTGGCATAGAATGATTTCATATCCAGACAAATAATTTTTTTATTTTTAAATTGACTGTAATCTACCACTTTAATATTGACCCTCCTCGGGGCAAGCCCACGAGGATTCCTGCTTCTTAGAAGTGGTAACCCACCATCTCCACAAGCTTAAAATCCTGTTAGCCCAGCAGTATATTCTCTAACTTGCCTTTTGTATTTTTAAACCTTCATTTAATATGTTTTTGCTTGCATTAATGTCTCTATCGTGTACTTCTCCACATTCAGGACATTTCCACTTTCTGATTTTTAAATCTTTAACTTCTTTATTTTTATAGCCACAGTTATTACATAGTTGGCTACTAGCAAAAAATGTATCTATTCGGTAATTTGATCTTATTACCTTTAATCTCAATATTAGTAGTTCC
>JBNJGL010000022.1:0-35416 GCA_051747745.1 Bacillota bacterium
CAACATCAATACCGACAAACATTTTATTAATATGAATCACCTCCTTTGGTTTGGGAGTCTAAAAAAGATAACCAGATTTAGTCCCTGAAAAACTGAGAGATGGGCAGCCTCGCCATTAGTGTTCACCAGTAAGTTTTGAGTACAGAGGCAGCTGCTTGCTAAAGCAGCAGAAAACAGATAGGACACAACATAAGGGTTAGGAGTTCATGTCAGCCTCAGGGGATCAAACTATTTAAGTAGTCATGCAGATACTTGCTACAGGAGTGATTTAAATCTATCCTGGATATCTTTAGATATCATTATATCAGGGACTAAATCTAAACTTAATGGAAACAATCAAAGTTTTATTTAAATGGTGATATATTTCAATATCACTAAGTATATTATACGAGGAGTGTGATAAGATGAAAGTCAAAAAAGCGGTAATTCCGGCTGCAGGATGGGGGACGAGATTTCTTCCTGCCACCAAAGCACAGCCAAAAGAGATGCTGCCGATAGTTGATAAACCAACTATACAGTATATTGTTGAAGAGGCAGTGGAGGCCGGTATAGAAGATATTCTTTTAATTACATCCCGCAACAAGCAGAGTATAGAAGATCATTTTGATAAATGTGCTGATCTGGAGCTGGCTTTAGAAAAAAAGGCAAAAGATAAGATGCTGAAAGCAGTAAGAGAGATTTCCAGCATGATCAGAGTTCATACAGTGCGTCAGAAAGAGGCAAAAGGTCTTGGACATGCAATTTACTGTGCTAAAACCTTTGTCGGTGGTGATCCATTTGCAGTTTTGCTGGGGGATGATGTTATATATTCTAAAAAACCGGCTATAAAGCAGATGATCGAAATTTATGAAGAAAAAGAAAAACCTGTTCTGGGCTGTCAGACAGTTGTGCGTAAAGATGTATGCAAATATGGTATTGTCGATTTCAGTCAAAAAGATGGAGACCTCTATCTGGCAGAAGACCTGATAGAAAAACCTTCTGTAGAAGAGGCGCCATCCGAACTTGCTATCCTGGGGCGCTATATTATAACTCCAGATATTTTTCCAATTATAGAAAACACACCTCCCGGACGCGGTGGGGAAATTCAGCTGACAGATGCTCTAAAAACACTTTTATCCAGAAAAGAAATTTATGCCTATGATTTTGAAGGCCAGAGATATGATGTGGGCAGCAAAATGGGTTTTCTCAAAGCTACGGTTGATTTTGCGCTGAGGAGAGAAGAATTTAGAGAAGAATTTTCTGATTACTTAAAAGAAGTAGTGGATAATTTTTAAGCAGGAAAGACAGGGTAGAACCAAAAGGATGTAATAAAAAAAGTATCATAAAAAAGTACCATAAAAAAATATAACTATAATCGATCAAGAAATAGAATAAATGAATGAACAAATAATTAAATAAATTATTGAGCAGTCAAGTAGAGGGAGGGTTTAAGTTATGAAAATAATGTCAACACTAGATTTAGATGAAAAGCATATTAAAAAGATTAAAGAGGAACTGCCAGAGGCAGAAGTGGTTGTTGCTGAAGAAAAGCATGAACAGCTGCAGGAAATCACCGATACAGATATTATGGTCTGTGTGGGCAGCTTTTCAGAAAAAGAGGTTATAGAAAAGGCGGAAAAGTTAAAGTGGATACAGACCTGGTCTGCCGGTGTAGATGGACTTCTTTCTGATAGCATAAAGCCACTTCTTACGGAAAAAGAAATATTACTTACCAATATGAGCGGTATACACGTCGATTCTCTAGGTGAACAGGTTGTTGGATATCTGATATCATTCAGCCGCAGATTTAAAGATTTTTTTAAACAGCAGCAGGAACATGTATGGGATAAACTTAAAGTGGATATTTTGCGGGATAAAAAACTTCTTATTGTAGGTACAGGTGCTGTTGGAACAGCTATTGCTGTCAGGGCATCTGCTTTTGGAATGGAGATAGATGGGATTAAGAGGGATCCATCGATAATCCCGGATGGTTTTGATAGAGTTTATCCGCCAGAGGAACTGGAAAAGAGGCTGGCAGAAGCAGATTTTGTTGCTGCAGCGGTTCCACTTACAGAAGATACCAGAGATATGTTTAACCAGAGGCTCTTCTCCATAATGAAAGAATCTTCATATTTTATAAATATTGCCAGAGGAGAAGTTGTGGTAGAAGAAGATCTCATTAGGGCACTTGAAGATGGAGTTATTGCCGGTGCGGCACTTGATGTTTACAGAGAAGAGCCCCTGCCGGAAGACTCTCCCTTATATGATCTAGAAAATTTGATTTTAACTCCTCATGTCGGCGGATTATTTCCTGATTATAACAAACGGGCAGTAGGGGTATTTACTTCAAATATAGATAGATTTAAAAACGATAGAGAGCTGATAAATATCATCAACTATCAGCTTGGTTATTAAAGATAAACCACTGTGAGATATCTCCTATAGGGAGGCTGTCTCCGATGATGTTTTTAAGCTGACTTATATTGCGGGGCTGTTCAGAAATTATTCTGGCAGCCCTTTTGCTGCCTATTCCCGGAACTGCTTCCAGTTCATATAATTTGTAATCATCTATTGTTTTAGGCCATTTTAGAGCTGTAATTGATCTGTAGCCGTGATCAACAATTTTTGCCCTTTCGATCTTTTTTTCGGTTATGTGGCCGGGAATACCTACCAGAATTGGATAACTGCCCAGCTGTCTTGCAAAGGTTAAATTACCTTTTCTTTTGTCAACATAAAGATCTCTAATTTCAGTGCCATAGGGAAAAACTCTCTGCAGCATTACCCGGTTTATCTCTTCATTTACTTTCTTTTTGTATTTCATAAACTGGCCTCTGCTGTATTCAACCTCAGGGTAGCTTCCCAGCCTGAACACCTGTCTAATATTAATTCTGCGCAGCATTAAACCCATATCCAGTATTTTTTTAAGATAGTTAAAATTGTACTCAAATGTTTCTTCTCTTTCTCCGATCAGTCCGTGGAGAAAGTTGATTCCGGGCAGAAGTTTGGGTATTCCATTTTCTCTTCTGCCTCCGATTTCATTGACCATTTTGATGGCTCTAATACTTTCTTCTACTGTAGTATCTATATTATTTTTTTTCAGAACAAGCGGATCGGCAGATTCTACCCCAAAAGCAGCAATGTCACCGGCGGTATTGTACTCTGTTATTATTTCCAGTATTTGAGCTGATATTTCTGGATAGCGGGCAATTGTGGCAGGATTGATATTGTCCATATGCAGTACCTTCAATTCAGGATCGGCCGATCTAATCCCCTGGTAAAGATCGAGAATTTTTTCTGAAGAGGGTATAAATTTACCTGAAGATGCTTCTGCTCCATAAAGCAGTAGATCTGTCTGGCTTCCCAATCGGTAATTGTGGATTCCATTTTCTGCTAAAGCGTTTACTTCTTCTGCAATGCCGGCCGGGTTTCTGCTGTATTTTATTTTTTTCAGGCGTTCACTGCAGAAAGCACAGTGGCTGGCCCTGGGACAGCCTCTAAACGTCTCCAGCTCTGCTATCATATCTGGATAGGATGGATGGAGTTTAACCACATCTGCCCCCATTACGGCCCATCTATCTATCATTTCAGTAAATCTGCCGCTTTCTATTTCAGTATTTTGCAGCCGCTGATAGATATCTACTGCTGTAATTTCCGAACTGATAATATCATAGTTTTTCTCAAATCGATCGGCCATATTATTTATCAGGGTAATAGGTCCTCCCAGAACTCTGGTTGGATAAAATATTTTTTCAGAAATTTCTTCTAATTCTGCTGCAGAAGCAGGTTTGCCTCCCATATAATGTCCAGGTACTGTTGTACCTGCAATAACTATCAAAATATCGTAGTTTTCCAGTTCATTAAAATAATAATCTTTTTTATCCCTAAAATCATCTATTGTAATATATTTCATCTTTTCTCTGTCCAGTCCGGCATCTATAAGTGCTCCCCAGAGGTAGCGTATATGGGGAGAAATATATGGAGGGACACCGAGACATGATGGTTCATCTAAATATCCGTCAATAACCACGGTTTTTAATTTACTATTTTCCATTTAAATCACCTTTGCTTAGATTTGATTAAATTTGATAATATTGCTAATATTACCTGAGATTATCTTTGTGTTTATTTGTACTGTTTATTTTATCATAATTTTCTGCAATGTCATAAAATAATTTGAGGTTTAACGATATTTTCAAAGAAACAGCAAAAATTAAGTGAAATAACGAAAATTTTTAAAATTCAGGCAGGAAATAGGAGATTAAGATGAAATATAATATTATAGAGGAAATTGTGCCTCATTTCTCAAAAATAGGAGATGAATGCTTTGAATAAAAGAAAATTTTCATGTAATTATAGCCTTGTTTTTCTGTTATTAACTGCGGTTTTTGTGCAGATATTTATGGCAGCACCTGCAGCTGCAGAGGAATTTTATTCACAGGGAATGAGAGATTTTATTAATGCAGAAAGAAAAATATACATACCTGTTTTTAGCACATCTTCCAGGGTTGAAATTGAAGTTCTTGAAGATAGTGTTTTGAAAAATTCAAACACAGGAAAAGATATTTATCAGCTTGCTGAGGAAAAACTGTATTTTGTGAGCCAACGAAATATCTCACAGCCGGAATCTTACTGGTCCATACAGGTTTTTGCTTCTTCTGAAAAGCAAAGAGCAGAGGAAATAAGAGATAGACTTTCTGGACAGAAATACAGTGATGTTCACATAAATGCTGATGGAGATTTATATAAAATAATGGTAGGGAAATTTTCGCAAAAAGAAGCTGCAGCTGAAAAAGCGGCAGAGCTTGAAAAGGACGGATGGCAGATCTGGATAAAAGAATTTTCTCAGATGGCTGTGGCTGATAATAGTGGTGGAGTTTTAAGTAATAATGCCGCTTTATATACTGCCAGAGGAGAAAGAATAAAGACCTCTGATAGGCTGAATATATCCGGTGTTTTTAATGTTAACGGTATTGTTTTAAAAGGTGATTTTCAGTTTAGAACTTTAAATTCTGGAGTTTTGATGCTTTATGAACTGGATTTAGAATATCTTACCGCTTATCTGCTGCAGATGAATATGGAGAAAAAATCTCCCCGGGAGGCTCTCAGGGCTCAGGCGATTATTTATAGAAGCTATGTTCTTCACCTGATAGACAGTCAGGGTTCACTGCTGGAAAATATAAAAGAGTTTAGAGATGGTTCTATTGCAGACGAGTTTCTTGCTGCAGCTGAAGCTACAAAAGGAATGATAATGACCGAAAACGACAGCCTTTACTATAATGAAGATTACAGCAGCAGAAATATGATGAGACCAAGGGCCGGTATTGTACCACTGGCACAGGCGGATTTTTCTCATGAAGAGATAATAGATTATTATTATGCTGGTGCTCAGCTTAAAGATATCAGAAATATAGTTGATACAGAAGTTAAGTTTACAGCAAATGTCAGTTCAGGTCTCAAGTTTAAAGAGATAAGGCAGATGACATGGTATGGCCCACGTCTGATAACAGCTGTTGAAATGGATCTTAAAAGAAGGAACCTGAAAATAAAACCGGTGCTGGCCCGTGATGTAGTTGCAGGCAGAGAAGATCTGGCCGATATAGTGAGCGAAAAAGGTGCTCTTGCCGGAGTTAACGGAGGTTATTTTCACTATTCCGGTCGTCCGCTGGGGTTATTATATCTGGATGGTGAGCTTATAAGTGAACCTATCAACAGCAGAACCGCTGTTCTGTTCAACAGAGATGGTGAAGCATCTATTTCTCAGGTGGAGTGGGAAGGAAATGCTGTGTTTGATGATGGTAGAAAGATTAAACTCAGCGGGATCAATAGAGATCCACAGAGTGGTGAAGCTGTAGTTTATAATAAATACTATAATGACCGACTCCCACCTCTCAAAAAAGATATGCTGGACATAGTGGTCAGAAAAGATGAAATTATCGGTATAGGGAGAGCGGAAGGGAGCAAAAACCCCATTCCTCCGGATGGTTTTGTGCTCAGGATGGATAAAAAATTTGTAGGACTTGATGCTGTATTGTATAATATAATTGGTACTAATGTAAAATTGGAACATAAATTTTCACCGGAATTCGAAAAAAACAATATTATTCATGCTCTCGCAGGAGGACCACAACTTCTGAAGGGTGGAAAAGTAGAGATCACAGGTGTTGAAGAAAAATTTCAGAATGATATTCTGCTGGGGAGAGCTCCCAGGACAGCACTTGGGATAAATTCAGAAAACCAGCTTATACTGGTGACTGTGGACGGCAGGCAGCCTGATTTTAGTATAGGTATGACACTTGATGAGATGGCAGAACTTTTGAGATGGCTTGGAGCAGAAGATGCTATGAACCTCGATGGAGGCGGCTCTGCCAGGATGGTAATCCGTGGATTTACCATGAACAACCCCAGTGAAAAAAGACTTATAAGTAATGGGCTTTTGATAGATAAATGAAATCTGATAGATACATGAAAATAATAGGGGGAGAGATATAAATGCTGAGAAAAAGACATATTGTGTTATTAACTGTAGTACTGCTTTTGATGTTTTCACTTGTAGGAGAGGCAGCCAATCTTCGTGCTGTAGAGTATATGATTTCTGGAGATTCTTCAGATATAGATATACTGCAGCTTGATGCTAATTTTGGTATGGATAATGGAAATACTGCTAATTTTACACTGGGATATGATGGAGATGATTTTCATTTTGGTGGTGGATTTGGTCTAAATGCAGTAATGAGGGAGACATACCGGATAGATGCTCACCTGCTTTTTACCGATGAAGTTAATGGAATAGATTTTGGTAAAGCGGTGGGGGTTTCTGCCAGTACACTTTATTCTGGAAATAATTTTTTCTGGGAAACCTACTATTTTATAGATGATGATCTGGATGATCATGCATATTATCGGGGAGGAATGGTTATTCCGATGACCCGCAGCAGCAGTTTTATTATTGGACTCGGAAATCTTTACTGGGATCTGGATGAAGATGTAGTGAACCTGGGTCTGGAAGTAAAGCTTTAAAGTATAATTTGAACCTTTGTATTTTAATTGAAAAATATTTGAATTAATTAGTGTTTAGAGATATCCGGATTTATCGTTACATAAAGCAGAGATTTAGACATAACTTTTTTAGATGTTTTTGATAAAAATTATTTGGAAAAATTGTGTGAATTGGCGGAAAGCTGATCTGTTTTTAAATAAGGTTTAGGAGGAATTTATAGAAAATATGGCAGATTTCGATACAGAAATACTGATAAAATATATAAAGTCATTTTCTCAGCACGAGATTATGGTAATTGGTGATCTTATAGCCGATAAATTTATCATTGGAGATCCGGAGCGGCTTTCCAGGGAGGCCCCGGTACTTATCCTGAGGCAGAAGAACGAGAAAATTCTTCCTGGAGGAGGGGCCAATGCTGCCAGCAATATATCCAGCCTTGGTGGGATTGTTAATCTGATAGGTGTAATCGGCAGAGATTTGAGCGGTAAAGCGCTAAAAGAAGTGCTGCAGATTAGGAATATAAAGACAGCTGGTGTTCTGCAGGATAAGAATAGACCGACTGCGGAAAAGACCAGAATTCTGGCCGGTGGTGATCAGGTGGTAAGACAGCAGGTTGTGCGTATAGACCACCTTGTGACTGATCCTATTTCGGAAAAGCTTTCTGCAGAAATATACAGATATGTTGAAAAAAATATAAATTCGGTTAATGGTATTTTGTTTTCCGATTATGGTAATGGACTTTTCAGTGGTGAATTAACAGAAAAGCTGATAGAACTGGCAGAGAAAAATAATGTTATGACTGCAGTTGACAGCCGCTATAATTTAGCTGGATTTAAGGGAGCAGGTATTGCAACTCCCAATCTGGAAGAAGCTTCTGCAGCTTTTGGTGAGGTGCTTAAAACTCAGGCAGAGGTGGAAAGAGCAGGCTTAAAATTGCGTGATAAACTTGAACTTAAATATTTGCTTATTACTCAGGGGGGAGAAGGGATGACCCTATTTTCCCCTGGAGATGAAATTTTTCATATACCGGCAGCAAATTTTACAGAAGTTTTTGATGTGACTGGAGCAGGTGATACTGTGGTGGGCACCCTTATTCTGGCCCTTGCGGCAGGAGCAGAGGTTGAAGAGGCAGTTAATCTTGCCAATACGGCAGCCGGCATTGTGGTACGAAAAAGTGGAGTGGCGGTTGTGAGACCGGAAGAGCTGATAAAGGAAGTGGTTAAGGATGGCAGCTGAAATTTTAACAGGAGATGAACTAAAAGAAAAAGCAGATAAATTGAAATCAGAGGGAAAACTGCTTGTTTTTACAAATGGATGTTTTGATATTCTGCATGTCGGTCATATAAGGTATCTAAAAAAGGCTGCATCACTGGGAGATAAACTCATACTTGCGGTCAACAGTGACAGCTCAGTTAAAAAGCTTAAAGGGAATAATCGTCCTTATGTACCAGAGGCAGAACGTATGGAAATACTTTCTGCCCTTGATATGATAGATTTTCTTGTACTGTTTTCAGAAGTGGACTGTAAGGATCTTCTGGAAGTGGTGAAACCACAGATTTATGTAAAAGGCGGTGACTACAGGCTGGAAGATTTGCCGGAAGCAGAGGCTGTCTATGCATATGGGGGGAAGATAGTTCTGATTAAAGAAGTAAAAGGCAGATCGACAACAGATCTGGTCAAAAAGATCAGGCAGGCTAAATAATGAGAAATATTGATCTTCAGATTATTTTGGTTTTGATATTACTTCTTATAGGTGCGACTATGCTGGATCTGGGTATTAACTTTCAGACCTTGATGAATATCTTTGGTTGAAAGAATGGGGGGATTTTATTGTTTAGCGAGAAGGGAGAGGAAGAGATTATAGAGATGGCCCAGACCGGAAATAATTTTGCCATTGAATATCTCATAGACCAGAACATGGATATTGTTTATGCAAAAGCAAAATTCTTTTTTATAAAAGGTCTGGATCGAGATGATGTTGTACAGGAAGGACGAGTTGGCCTCTATAAGGCCATAAGAGATTTTCGCAGAGAAAAAGGAGCTTCTTTTCGCGGCTTTTCTCAGCTCTGTGTTCACAGACAGCTGGTATCTGCCATAAAAAAAGCAAATCGGCAGAAACATATTCCCCTTAATTCTTCTGCATCACTTGACAAAACACTTGATTATGATAATGAAAGCGGCAGAAGTTTTAACGAAATTCTGCCAGATGAAGGTGAAAACCTGGAAAAGAAGTTTATCTGTCAGGAGATTCTTGCTTTAATAATGAAAGATCTGGAGAAAGAACTGACAGACCTTGAGTGGGATGTTTTTATGTCTTACCTGGAAAGCAAATCATATCAGGAGATATCGGAAGAATTAGATGTAAGTGTTAAAACAGTGGATAATGCTCTGCAGAGAGCGCGGAAAAAAATCGATGATTTGAAGGAAAATTACAATCTTAGAGATCTGGTGGGATAAAATTGAAGGTACTAAAAACACTTCTGGACATTATATATCCGGAAAAGCCTGTCTGTTTAGCCTGCGGCCGCCGCTATGATTCTTCTGAAATTTCTGGAATATGCAGCCGCTGTCTTTCCAGAATTACGTTTATCACTGAACCCTGTCCATTATGCGGCAGGCAGGTAATTCCCAGTTCCTTGTTTGAGGGAGATTTATGCCCTGAGTGTCAGAATAAATTACCCAACTTTGATATTGCCCGGAGCGGCTTCAGCTATACTGGTTATGGGCGTGAGCTGCTGTTGAAATTTAAATACGGCCACAGGCCTGATCTTGCTTCACCACTGGTGGAGATTCTTTTTCTCTACTTTAAGGAATATTTTTCTAAATTTAACATAGATTATATAATGGCAATTCCCATGCATGAGGACAGGGAGGAAATACGCGGATATAATCAGGCAGCACTTCTGGCAGAAAATCTGGCTGAAAAGACGGGGATAGAGTATAAAGATATTTTGCTTAGAACAAAAAATAGTATACCTCTTTTCTCTCTGACCAGAGAGGCCAGAGAGCTGGAACTTCAGGATGTTTTCAAATTAAAAGATAATATTTATTATAGAAATTTTTCCGGGAAAAATATTTTAATCATTGATGATATTTTAACAACCGGTACTACAGTATCTAAAACTGCAGAACTTTTTAAAAATAAATTGGATGCAGATAAAATATTTGTGCTGACAGCAGCTTCGGTTCCGGTTGAGATATATTAGCTGTGTTCATATTTTACAATTTTCAATAATTTATTAATTCAGCAGGAATCAGGATAATTATGTAGAATAAATATATTATAATAGATGTGAGAGGAGTGAGCTTCATGAAAATAATGACTTATGGAAAGAACATCGATGTTACCCCTTCTTTAAAAGAGCACGCAGAAGAGAAGGTGAGAAAGCTTGACAGGTATTTTAATGGGGAACCGATGGAAGTTCAGATCTCCATGGAAGTAGAAAGGGAAAGACATATAGTTGAGGTTACAGCTTATGTTAAAGGCCTCATACTGCGGGGAGAAGAAGCAACAGGTGATATGTACGCTTCTATTGATGGTGTTGTGGACAAATTAGAAAGACAGCTCAAAAAGTATAAAAGTAAGATTCACGATAGATACATTGAGCGCAAACAGGAATATAAAGAGGAATATAAAGAAGAGCGCAAAGAACAGATTCTTAATACCAATACCAGTCCTGAAGAGGAAGAAATAGAAACAGATGTATTTGAGCCTAAGATTGTGAGAACAAAAAGATTTGCAATGAAGCCGATGAACGTAGAAGAAGCATGTATGCAGATGGATCTTCTCGGACACGACTTTTTTGTTTTCTATAATGGAGAGACAGAGGAAACCAATGTTGTTTACAAGAGAAATGATGGCAACTATGGTCTGATAGAACCCATTTTTGGTTAAAAATTAAATTTAATATAAGCCCCGGCAGAGAAGTAAGCTTCTGCCGGGGTTTTATTTTTGAAGCGGTAAAAAAATGGTATCGAAGTTGGTACCCCGAAGTTGGTACCGGGTACAAAAGTTGCGTTTAGTACCGGGTACAAGTTATTTTTTTCACTTGTACCCGGTACATATTCCTTTTTTTGTACCCGGTACCGTATCTGATCGGATCTGGATTGAGTTTTAAGACTATAGATGATATAATTATTTTGATTGTAAAGAAACTGTTGATATCTGGTAAATTAAGGGATGATTTCAAATAAAATACGATAACAGGAGGATGTTAGATGTTTGAGTTCCTAAAAAAATTTTTTAAGGATCCAAATGAAAAAGAACTGAAGAAATTGGAACCTATTGTTAATGAAATAAATAATCTGGAACCTGAAATGAAGAAGCTCAGTGATTCAGAATTGAAGGCAAAAACGGAAGAGTTTAAAGAAAGATATAATGGCGGAGAAAGTCTTGATGATCTGCTTGTAGAAGCATTTGCAGTTGTGCGTGAGGCAGCACAGCGGTCTACAGAAGAGAAATTTCGTCATTTTGATGTACAGCTGATAGGTGGTATAGTTCTTCACCAGGGAAAAATTGCAGAAATGAAGACCGGTGAAGGTAAAACACTTGCTGCAACACTGCCGGTTTATCTTAATGCCCTAACAGGTAAAGGTGTACATGTTGTTACAGTAAATGACTATCTGGCAGAGCGTGACAGTGAATGGATGGGCCAGATTTATCGCTTTCTGGGGCTTTCAGTTGGAGTTATTTTAAGTGGTATGCCTCCTGCTGAAAGAAGAAAAGCATATAATTGTGATATAACCTATGGTACAAATAACGAATTTGGATTTGACTATTTGCGCGATAATATGGCATATAAGGAAGAGGATCTTGTTCAGAGAGAATACCATTATGCTATTTTAGATGAGGTTGACAGTATTTTAATTGATGAGGCCAGGACTCCTCTTATTATTTCTGGGCCAGTACAGGAGTCCAGCAGTGATTACCGAAAATTCAATCGTGTTATTCCCTATCTTAAGGAAGATGAGGACTATGAACTGGATGAAAAGAACAAACTTGTCACCCTTACAGAAGAAGGAGTTAAAAAAGCTGAAAAGAAGCTGGGAGTGGAAAATCTCTATGCTGAAGAAAATTTCAAGCTCAACCACCAGCTTAATCAGGCCTTAAAAGCTCATACTCTGATGAGAAAAGACAGAGACTATATTGTAAAAGATGGAGCAGTAAAGATTGTAGATGAATTTACAGGGCGGGTTATGGAAGGCCGCCGCTACAGTGAAGGGCTGCATCAGGCAATAGAGGCCAAGGAAGGTGTACAGGTCCAGAAGGGAAGTCAGACTTTTGCCAAGATCACTCTGCAGAATTATTTCCGCATGTATGATAAACTGGCAGGTATGACAGGTACTGCTGCAACAGAGGAAGAAGAATTTAAAAAGATTTACGATATGTCTGTTGTTGTAATCCCGACAAATGAACCGATGATAAGAGAGGATAAATCTGACCTGGTCTTTACAAATACTGAGGCAAAGATAAAGGCAGTTATTAATGAAATCGAGCGACTTTACAAAAAAGGCCAACCAGTACTGGTCGGTACAATAGATATAGATAAATCTGAACTTTTGAGTAAACTTCTTAAAAGGAGAAATATACCTCATAATGTATTAAATGCCAAAAATCATGAAAGAGAAGCAGAAATAATAAAAGATGCCGGTCAGAAAAAAAGTGTAACAATAGCAACAAATATGGCCGGACGTGGTACAGATATCGTACTTGGTAAAGGGGTAAAAGAGCTGGGAGGACTGCATGTACTCGGTACTGAAAGACACGAAAGCCGCAGGATAGACAATCAGCTCAGAGGACGGTCAGGACGTCAGGGGGATCAGGGTTCATCACAATTTTATGTTTCCTTAGAAGATGATCTGCTGCGCCTGTTTGGTTCTGATAAAATAAACGGGATACTGGATAAATTAGGTATGGATGAGGATCAACCGGTAGAGCACAAAATTATTTCCAATTCACTGGAGCGGGCACAGCAGAAGGTGGAGTCCCGCAACTTTGATATCAGAAAGGCTATACTGGAATATGATGATATTCTCAACAAACAGAGGGAAGTAATTTACGAACAGCGCAGAGAACTGCTCAGAACAGATCAGCTGATGGAAAAAATTGAGGGTATGTTAGAAAAGATGCTGGATGATATTCTGGAAATGTTTATGCCCGGTGATATCCATCCTGAAGACTGGGATCTCGATGGTATGCTGGAGTACCTAAAAGGTATGGGTATTGCAGGTGAACTTAAAAAAGAAGAGTTTAGAAACAGGGAAAAATCAGAAATAGAAAAAATA
The DNA here is from genome assembly GCA_051747745.1 of Bacillota bacterium. Taxonomy (GTDB): domain Bacteria; phylum Bacillota; class Halanaerobiia; order Halanaerobiales; family Halanaerobiaceae; genus QPJE01. The sequence continues at coordinate 13,262 of JBNJGL010000022.1, forward strand.
ATATTTATTAAAGCACTCAGCAATTACCAGGATAAGAGGGACGAAATAGGCCCTGAGAAATTTGACAGTATAATTAAATTTCTTTCTCTCAGAGTGATTGACAGGAAGTGGATGTCACACCTTGATAATATGGATGAACTTCGCCAGGGGATAGGGCTGAGAGCATATGGACAGAAAGATCCACTCACAGAATATAAGTTTGAGTCATTTGATATGTTCAATGAGCTGACAGCCTCTATAAGAGAAGATATAATAAAAACATCGTTCCAGGTTGAAATTAGAGATGAAAAAGCAGAGATGCAGCAGAAACTCAGGCAGAGACAGCTAAATTATTCTTCACCTGACAAAGTTATTTCTGGTGGAAGCAAAAAATCCAGTGCTAATGACGGCAGCATAGGTGAAAATACAATTGTAAAAGGTGAAGAACCGGGCAGGAATGATCCCTGTCCATGTGGAAGTGGAAAAAAATATAAAAAATGCTGTGGGAGATGATAAAGTGACGATAAATTACGAAGATAAATATGAAGAGTTGAAGGATAGATTTAATGAATTGAGTGATTTACTTTGACAGCTCTTCACTAAGTGAGGAGAAAAAACGCATCGAAAAAGAAATGGCGGCTTCTGATTTCTGGGATGATAAAGAAAATGCCCGAAAAAAGTCTCAGAGGCTGGACAAAATAAAGAAGCGCCTTAAAATTATAGAAGAACTTGAAGAAAAGTTTGAAGAGGCAGAGGTATATATGGAACTCAGTGATGAAATGGAATCAGAATCTGTTTCAGGTGACCTAAAAAACACCTTTGTTTCTTTAGAAAAAGCAATAGATAAACTGGAGTTAAAGCTGAGATTAAACGGTCGGTATGATGATCACAATGCGATATTTTCTATTCATCCTGGTGCAGGTGGTACCGAGTCACAGGATTGGGCAGAGATGCTGCTCAGAATGTATACCCGATGGGCTGAAGGAAATGGTTATCAAGTTGAGACACTGGACTTTTCTCCTGGTGAAGAAGCAGGTATTAAGAGTGTAACACTGCTCATTTCTGGAGATTATGCATATGGATATCTTAAAGGAGAAAGAGGTGTTCACCGCCTTGTGAGAATTTCTCCTTTTGATTCATCAGGCAGGAGACATACTTCTTTTGCATCGGTAGATGTTATGCCGGAAATAGATGATGATGTAGAAGTTGATATTAATGAAAACGATCTTAAAATAGATACCTATCGGGCCAGTGGAGCAGGAGGCCAGCATGTTAATAAAACAGATTCTGCTGTAAGGATAACTCACCTTCCGACAGGTGTAGTTGTTCAGTGTCAGAACCAGAGGTCACAGCACAAAAACAAATCAATGGCAATGAAGATCTTGACAGCAAAACTGATTGAACTAAAAGAAGAAGCAAAGGCAGAAAAGATAGAAGAATTGGGTGGTGAACATAAAGAGATTGCCTGGGGCAGTCAGATAAGGTCTTATGTTTTACATCCTTACAATATGATAAAAGATCACAGAACAGGACATGAAGAAGGAAATACCCAGAAAGTTATGGATGGATATCTTGATGAGTTTATAGAATCCTATTTAAAATATGCAACGAAAAATTCCGCAGACAGAAAAGGTGAATAAACTTGAAAAAAGTACTGACATTGATTGTTATCATCAGCTTAATAGGGGCCGGTATATCACTTGCTGAAAGAATAGGAAAAATTGATAAAGCAGATAATATAGAAGTAATCTTTGATGGAGATGGTTTTAGTGAACTGGCTGCACAGGAACCTGAACTGGAGATAGAAAAGCTTAAAGAATATGGAGTCAGCGGGATTTCGGTTTATCAGCAGAGCATAAAAGATCTTAAAGAAAGTGGAGAAATGGTTCGAATAGAAACTCCACAGCTTATGCTGTTAAACGAAGATAAATTGAAATTTTTAGAATCTGCCGGTATTGCAGCAGAGGATCTGGATAGGGGAGCCGTTTTTGCAGCTTCTTCAAAGAACCTAAGGCAGAGCCTCCATCAGCTGGCAGAGCATTTGGAAGAACAGTATAATGCAGAACTTATAGATGGAGATGATTTAAGTTTTCTCTTTTTTCCTCAGTGGCATGATAAACTGCTGAACCTTAATCTTTCTTATAATGGTTACCTTTATGAAACAGCTGAGAACAGCAATTTAAAAATTGCTCTGCGGAGTGCCAATGATTTGAACTCTCTGGATGCACTGGAGAATAATCTAAAGCATCTTTCCCCGGAGATGATTATTTTTGATGGAGAAGAGATTACCGGCTATCCTGACAGCCTGGATAGGACGGCAGAACTTTTAAAGTCCAACTCTATTACTTTCGGATATATAGAAGCTTTTATTGCTGCACAGGATGGTGCCAAAAATATTGCTTCTTCAGTAAATTATAATCTGCTCAGAGTTCACAGCATGCAGCAGGATGAAGTTGAACAGACTTCTATTAGTGTAATGGTGGACAGATATCTCAGAGCGGTCAGAGAAAGAAATGTGAGGATTATATATTTTAAGCCATATTTAAAAGGAAATAATCTTCTGGATAAAAACTATAAATTGCTTTCAACTTTAAAAGCAGAATTAAATAATGCCGGTTATGAGATAGGAAATGCTGAATCGGCCCCATTTTTTTCTGCTTCATTATTAAGTTTCCTGGCTATTTTTGTAGGAACAGCTGCCGGTGGTATAATTCTTTTTAATTATCTGCTGGAAGATACTGTGGAAGATAAATTTAGAAAATGGTTAAACTATGCTGCAGCTGCGGCAGCAGCCTCTGTGCTTATTTTACTATTTTTAAATAAGGAAGTGTTTTTAAGGCAGCTGACTGCTCTGGCAGCCGCGGTTATTTTTCCATCTCTGGCGGTAATAGCTTTTCTTCTCCACAGCAGTGATGGACATGAAAATGAAAAAAACATATCGATTTTTATGCTGATATTTAAATATACAGCTGCAGTTTTGACTGCGCTGACAGGGGGTATTTTTGTTTCGGCTGTGCTGAACAGTACTCCTTTTATTTTAAAAATTCTTCAGTTTAGAGGGGTAAAATTCTCTTTTCTGCTGCCTTTAATGATAATTTCTCTGTATTATTTTCTGAAACTGGGTAATGAAGATCTAAAAAAACGGATTAATTCCCTTTTGGAAGCAGAAATAAGGGTAAAGCACCTGATCGTAGCAGGAATACTTGCATTAACAGCTGTAATCTATATTGGGAGAACTGGTAATTTCCCATTACTGCCGGTACCTGCCTGGGAAAAAACGCTCAGGTCATTACTGGAGAAAATATTATATGTACGACCACGATTTAAGGAGTTTTTGATCGGGCATCCAATTTTTGTATTATCACTGTGGCTGTCCGCAAAAAATAGAAAGAAACTTTACTTTTACCCTGTACTGATGCTTGCATCGGTAGGAATGATAACAGCTGCAAACACTTTTTCTCATCTCCATACACCTGTTATCATTTCGCTTATTAGAACATTCCACTCTTACTGGCTCGGCCTATTTTTGGGAATTATCCTTATCATAACCTATCAGTTTATTGTTTTTCTGTTCAAAAAATATTTTCAGGCTGAACAGGGGTGAATGATTTGTCTAAACTGCTTATTTCTGGTTATTATGGATTTGACAATTTAGGTGATGAAGCCGTTCTGGCCGGTATTGTAAAACTTTTTAAAAAGATAGATTCTGATATTGATATAACAGTATTATCTGCCGATCCTGTAGTAAGCAAAAAACGATATAATATAAATTCTATCAGCAGAACTTCACTGATCAATATAATTTCTTCAATGGCACAGGCGGATCTTTTTATAAGTGGTGGTGGAAGTCTGCTTCAGGATATAACAGGTAAGTTTTCTGTTTCATATTATCTGGGCCTGATCTGGCTGGCTGTAATTCAGGGGACAAAAACTTCCTTTTATGCCCAGGGAGTGGGCCCTTTAAACAGGAAATTTAACCGTATTCTGACAGAATTTACCCTCAAAAAAATTGATCATATTGGGGTCAGAGACCAGGCTTCAGCCGAACTTCTGCAGGATATTGGAATTAGAGATGTGGAGCTGACAGTTGACCCTGTTTTTGCCCTTTATGATGAAAAAGAAGTTGTGAGGAGAAAACTTCACAGCAGAATTTCTGTCGGTATTTCTGTACGTCCCTGGCATGCTGATTATATCGACGAATTGGGTGCAGGCCTGGGCAAGTTTGCCCAAAAATACAACTGTGATTTTAGGTTATATCCTTTTCATAAAGGTGTTGACGAAAATCCTTCTAAAAAATTAAAAACTATTCTTGACAGAACCACAGTAAGTGATGTTATTATAGAAGAGCTTGCCGAAGATCCATATACAGCAGTTAAGCAGCTTAAAGACCTCAACCTGTTTTTAGGAGTAAGGCTTCACAGCCTGATTTTTGCTGTTTTGAATCAGCTGCCTTTTCTGGCGATCAGTTATGATCCCAAAATAGATGGGCTGATGTCAGAAATAGAATTTCTAAATACACTGGATATTGGATCTTTTAGCAGAGATGATGTTTTTTCGGAATTAGAATATCTGCTGGAAAACCGCTATGATTTTAGAAAAAGATTAAAAAATATCTGTCTTGAGAAAAAAGATGAAGCACAGAGATTTGCAGAAAGTGTATTTAAGGAGGCCCGGCTGTGAGAGAGCTGGTAGAGATACTGGGAATAAAAATAGACAGGGTAGATATGCAGGCGGCGGTAAAAGAGGTTGAAGTTCTGCTCAAAAGGGAGCGGGAATCTGCCGTGAAACCTGCATATATTGTTACTCCTAATTCGGAAATGATTGCAATGTCAGTGGAAGATGAAGAGCTGGCATCTATTTTAAATTCTGCTGATTTAAGTACACCTGATGGTGCGGGAGTTGTTCTGGCAGCTAAAATAATGGGCACTCCACTTATAGAAAGGGTAGCAGGATTTGATCTATTAATCCAGATGATTGAGAAATTTGAAAAAAAAGATTTTAGCTTTTATTTTTTAGGAAGCAGACCGGGAGTAGTAGATAAGGCTGCAGCCAGTCTAAAAGAAGATTATCCAAATCTTAATATAGCCGGTTATCATCACGGATATTTAGATAGAGAGCTGCAGGAAAAAGTTATTGCAGAAATAAATGAAAAAGATGTTGATCTTCTTCTGGTAGGTATGGGAGTACCTCTGCAGGAGAGATTTATAGATAAAAATATAGAGAACTTGAATGTTAAGGTAGCTATGACAGTTGGCGGGAGTTTTGATGTAATCGCTGGTGAGGTAAATAGGGCACCGGTGTGGATGCAGAAAGCGGGTCTGGAGTGGTTTTACAGGCTAATGCAGGAACCATCACGATTTGGAAGGATGCTTAGTCTTCCCAGATTTATACTGCTTGTTTTGAAAGAAAGATTTTTAGACAGCAGAACTTAGTTTTGCTGTTCGGAGGTGTGTTTTATGAAAAAAAGGATTATACTTGAGTACATAGGAATTACAGCCGGATCATTTTTGATGGCACTGGCTTTGACAGTTTTTCTGGTTCCAAATAAGATTGCAGCAGGTGGGGTAAGTGGATTATCCACCGTTATTTTTTATTTAACAGGATTTCCGATAGGTATTATGATGCTTATACTTAATGTGCCTCTTTTTTTGGCCGGTATCAAAATAATGGGTATGTCATTTGGATTAAGAACTATTTATGGAATAGTGATATTATCAATATTTACAGATCTGCTTCAGCCGCATATGACATCTCTGACAAATGATCTGCTCCTTGCTTCAATTTATGGAGGAGTACTGGGAGGACTCGGCCTCGGGCTTGTCTTCAGATCAAGGGGGACAACTGGTGGAACAGATATGATCGCAACTCTGATCAATTATTATACAGGAATAAGTGTTGGACAGGGCCTGCTCCTGGCTGACGGTTTTGTTGTCACTCTGGCAGGTATTTTTTTCAATCTGGAAGTTGCACTTTATGCTGCTATTACAATATTTATCAGCTCTAAAACTATTGATGTTATTCAGGAAGGTTTAAATATCAAAAAAGGTGCACTTATAATATCCAATAAAGCTGATCAGATTAACAGAAGAATAGTTGATGAGCTGAACCGCGGTGTAACAAGGTTTGAAGGAAGAGGAGGCTATACAGATGATAGGAAAGATGTTCTGCTCTGTATAATATCCCGTTCTGAACTGACTGAGCTAAAAGCTGTGGTGGCAGAGGTGGATCCGGAAGCATTTGTAGCAATAAATAATGTACATGAAGTTCTCGGTGAAGGTTTTGCTGATATTGCTCATGTTTAATTCTGCTGCTGTTCTGCCCTGACATTTGATAAGACAATATCTGAAATATAAAATGAGCTGTGATAGGCTGAAGTTATAAAGAAAATAATTTGAATAACTATATATAAATAACTATATGTGTAGAATTAGATATGTGGAGAATTAGATGTGTGGAGAATTAGATGTGTGGAGAATTAGATGTGTGGAGAATTAAATACGGGGAAAATTAGATAAATGGTTTAAATACAGGATCGCAAAATCGTAGAAAAGATAGCAAAAAAGTTGTATACTGTCGAATAAATCTCATTAATAAATTTATTTAAGATTCTGGTAATATTTATTACAGTAAAAAATCTGCAGATATGATTATAATGGCAGTAGAAAATCAAAATGTGTATAAAAGTTAAACAGAGGTAAACCAAAATTTGAAAGCAGGTGAAGAGTATGAAGAAGAAAATTTTAATATTTTTGCTGGCCAGTTTTTTGATTTTTACCACAGTTATCACCGGGATTGCCCAGAATACAGATGACTATAATAAGACAAATGCGTTTCAGGATATAATTTTTCTTATAAAAAATTACTATGTAGAAGATGTAGAGCTTGATACACTACTTGAAGGTGCTATAGATGGAATGCTGAACAAAGTAGACCGTTTTTCCTACTATATGGATGCAGAAGAGTATGAAGAAATGCAGACAGAGTATGAAGGCCATTATGGTGGGATAGGTATTGTAATTACAACAAGAGACAATAAGCTGACTGTAGTTTCACCTATCAAGAAAACTCCTGGTGAGCGGGCAGGTCTGCAGGCGGGAGATATAATTGCTGCGATTGATGGAGTAGAGACTTCTGAAATTTCTCAGATGAAGGCTGTAGATTTAATGCGCGGGGAACCGGGTACAGATGTTGTGCTGACAGTAGAGCGAGCGGATTTGAATGAACCTCTTGAGATTACGATTACCAGAGAGGATATTGAAGTACCTTATGTTGAAAGTGAAATGAAGGCTGAAAATATTGGCTATATAAGTCTGGCCCAGTTTATAGAGAATGTTGGAGAAGATGTAGAAACAGAGATTGCACGATTAAAGGAACAGGGAGCTGAAGGAATTATACTTGACCTGAGAAATAACCCTGGAGGACTGCTTAATGAAGCAGTTAATGTAGCGAGCAGCTTTGTTTCTGAAGGGCAGATTGTTTCTGTGCGGCAGAGAGGAAGTATAGAAAGAATGTTAAATGCCAATCCTGAGTTTGAAGCAGACACAGATATACCGGTCATTGTTCTAATCAATGGTGGTTCGGCAAGTGCTTCTGAAATAGTCGCTGGAGCAATTAAAGACTATGGAAGAGGTAAGCTGATGGGAACTAAAACCTTTGGTAAAGGTGTAGTACAGTCGGTGGTTCCGCTGACAGATGGATCTGCAGTAAGTATTACAACTGCGCGATATTATACTCCTGATGGTAATTATATACACGAAAAAGGAATAGAACCAGATATTGAAGTGGAGCTGGATGTAGAAGCTGCTCAGAATGGAGAAGATAATCAGCTGGATGAAGCCATAGATTTAATGGAGTCATTTATAATTGCAGATGAAGTACAGCTAAAAAAAGCAGCTGGAGAGTAAAAAGATGATTTTTTGTGATTGTGGTTTTTGATTTTAATAAGATTAAATCAAATATGATAGATATTATACCAAATTCTTTTGCTAGTCGAACCTGATTAGGGGAGGATAAATGTCCTTATTATAGATAGATAATAATTTATAGCACCACTAATATTTTGATATTGGGAGGGGAAAAATGAGTATTTTTGAAGTAATGGGTCCAATTATGATTGGTCCATCGAGCTCACATACAGCAGGTGCAGCTAAACTGGGAAGGATGGCCCGGCTGCTGTTCGATGATAAAATAGAAAAAGTTGTTGTTAATCTTCACGGTTCATTTGCTAATACTGCCGGTGGTCATGGAACTGACAGGGCTGTTATTGGAGGACTGCTGGGATTTCTTCCTGATGATGAAAGAATTCGCAAATCTTTTCAGATTGCAGAAGAGAAAGGACTGGATTTTGAATTCAGGGAAGTTAACCTTAGGGATGTGCATCCTAATACTCTGATGCTGGAACTTTCTTCTGGTGATAAAAATCTCAGCATTACCGGTTCTTCTATTGGTGGTGGAAAAATTGTAATTACTAAAATAAATCAAAATGATGTTAATCTTACCGGCAGAATGCCAACACTCTGGATTATGCATCAGGATAGGCCGGGAGAAGTTGGGAAAATAACATCAACACTCGGATATCACAGTATTAACATAGCTTTTATGCAGGTATATCGAAATAAAAAAGGAGATATCGGCTCCTGTATTATAGAACTTGACCAGGTTCCAGAGAAAGATGTTATTACAAGTCTTGAAAAAATGGAAAATGTGATTCAGGTTAGATATTTGCCGTCAATTTAAAGGTGAAAACGGCAGTTAAAAACAGGATTGGAAGGTGAGATAATGCAGTATTCAACAATAGAGGAACTGTTAAATCTGGCAGTGGAAAATAATATTTCGGTGTCTGAAGTAGTGATTCAGGCTGAAATAGAAGAAAGTGAGCTTCCCAGAGATAAGGTTATGGCAAGAATGAGAGAAAGCCTTGACGTGATGAAAGATGCGATAGAAAAAGGCAGAAATAATAGAATTGAATCTTCAGGTGGGCTTGTCGGTGAAGAAGCAGTAAAAATGGCTGACTACAGCAAGGATAAGCCGGAGACACTGTTTTTTTCAGCAATTACTGATGCACTGGCAGTAGCAGAGGTTAATGCTGGTATGGGGAAAATAGTTGCAGGGCCAACTGCAGGTGCAAGTGGGATAGTACCAGCTGTAGTGGTTTCTGTAGGAGAAAAATTAGATTTAAGTGATAAAGATATGGTAAGAGGTCTGTTTACTGCAGCAGGACTGGGTGATGTTGTTTCCCATAAGGCAACTCTTGCCGGGGCAGCAGGTGGCTGTCAGGCAGAATGTGGTGTTGGCTCTGCAATGGCTGCTGGTGCGGCAGTTGAGCTGATGGGAGGCAGTCCGGAGATGGTTGTCAATGCTTTTGCACTGGCACTTAAAAATCTTCTTGGACTTGTTTGTGATCCTGTAGCTGGCCTTGTTGAAGTTCCATGTGTAAAAAGAAACGGATTTGCGGCTTCACATGCACTTACAGCTGCTTCGATGGCACTTTCGGGAATAAAAAGTGTTATTCCACCGGATGAAGTTGTACTTGCAATGACAGATGTGGGGAGTCAGATGCCGAGTACGTTAAGAGAAACAGCCAAAGGTGGGCTGGCTATTACACCTACAGGTATGAAGATAAAAGAGAAGCTGGAAAATAAGGAATAAGATATATAGAGAAGTGTATTTGGAAGAGTATATAAAGTATTTCAAGAGTATATAGAAAAGTATGAGAAGTACGTAGAAAGTATATAGAGAAGTGTACGTAGAAGATATATAGAAAGTATATAGATATAGAAAAATATGTAGAAAGTATGTAGAGAAGAGTATGTGGAAGGATAAATAAAGTATATAGAAAATCTTGTAGAGAAATATGTATAAATATATGTAAAAAAGCATGTAGAAGAGTATATAGTGTTGTAAAAGAGAGTAGAGTACAGCTGTGTTTTCTGAAAGCTAAAATTATCGGTAATTTTAGTATACAACAAATATACAGCATAAGATGTTGTAATACAGAGGTTAAGATAGACTGTCATAAATATAATTTATTAATAAGGGTGGCTGTGATAATTTTATTGCAGTTCATCCTTTTCTGTATTTTATTTAAAATATCAGGAAAATTTAAACTAGCTTTTAGTTATTAAAACACTGGAATGATAAGGGACTTCAAAGATTAAAAAATTATAAATTTTTTTCTTGAACAGATGAATATTTAAAGATGTAAATAAGTACTTTAAATTAGTAATCATTATTGTTATAATAGATTAGACATTAGAGGTAAACATATATTCACTTTTAAATTTCGTCTCATTTTTTTCAATTCAACCAACTTTTTGAATGTTTGAGATTTAAATTAGTAAGTTAAATTTTACAATTATGTGTTTATTCTGCAATAACATTATGTAAACTTATTTACAGAGGGGGAGATAATTTGAAAGAAGGAAAGTTTGTACTTAAAGCCCCTTTTAAGCCAGAAGGAGATCAGCCTGAAGCTATTAAAAAATTGGCTCATGGTATTAATAAAGGATATCGGCATCAGACACTGCTTGGTGCAACTGGTACTGGGAAGACATATACGATGGCAGCACTGGTGGAGAAGGTTAATAAACCCACACTGGTTATTGCCCACAATAAAACACTGGCTGCACAGCTTACAAGTGAGTTTAAGGAGTTTTTTCCGGAAAATGCAGTCGAATATTTTGTAAGCTATTATGATTATTATCAGCCGGAAGCTTATGTTCCACAGACAGATACTTATATTGAAAAAGATGCGTCTATAAATGAAGAGGTTGAGAAATTAAGACTCTCTGCTACTACTTCTCTTTTTGAAAGAAGAGATGTTTTGATTGTAGCGAGTGTTTCCTGTATTTATGGTCTTGGTTCACCGGAGGACTACCTGGATCTTTCCTGCAATTTAGAAGTGGGAAAGATAATGGACAGAAAAGAGATAACGAGAAGTTTAACTTTTATGCAGTACAGCCGCAATGATATGGATACATCGCGGGGACATTTTCGTGTTAAGGGAGATGTAATAGATATTTTCCCTGCTTACAGGGATATTGCTATTAGAGTGGAGCTTTTTGGTGATGAAATTGATAGACTGGTTAGAATTAATACGGTGACAGGAGAAGTTGAAGCTGAGCTGGAGGAAATGACTATATTCCCGGCCAGCCACTTTGTGACACCGGAAGATAAAGTAAAGCGTGCTGTTCAGACCATTCAGGATGAACTGGAAGAAAGGCTTGAGGAGCTGAGAAGCGAAAACAGGCTTGTTGAGGCACAGAGGCTTGAACAGAGGACGAGATATGATTTGGAAATGCTTGAACAGATGGGTTTTTGTTCCGGGATAGAAAACTATGCCCGCCATCTGGCCGGGAGAGAAAAGGGCTCAAGGCCAAATACTCTGATCGATTATTTTCCGGATGATTTTATGGTGATTATAGATGAGTCTCATATGACAATTCCACAGATAGGTGGTATGTTTGCAGGAGACAGATCCAGAAAAGAAAAACTGGTGGAATATGGTTTTCGCCTTCCTTCTGCACTTGACAACAGGCCTCTTAATTTTAACGAATTTGAAAGGATTGTTCCACAGGCAGTTTATGTTTCTGCTACTCCTGGTCCATATGAAGAAAAACACAGCCAGCAGGTGGTAGAACAGATAATTCGCCCGACAGGACTTGTGGATCCGGAGATAGATGTAAGGCCGACTAAAGGGCAGATTGATGATCTGCTGGAAGAAATTCAGCAGGTTGTCAAAAATGATGAGAGGGTGCTTGTTACTACTCTTACCAAACGAATGTCAGAAGATCTGACCGAATATTTAGCAGAAGCCGGCATTAGAGTAAGATATCTGCATTCTGATATAGATACAATAGAAAGATCGGAGATTATTAGAGATCTCAGGCTCGGGGAGTTTGATGTGCTGGTAGGAATTAACCTTTTGCGTGAGGGTCTTGATCTGCCGGAAGTTTCTCGGGTGGCAATACTGGATGCAGATAAAGAAGGATTTCTGCGTTCTGAGCGTGCACTTATTCAGACGATTGGTCGTGCCGCCAGAAATGTTGAAGGTAAGGTTGTAATGTATGCAGATAAGATAACCGATTCTATGAAAAAGGCTATTGGTGAAACAAACCGGAGAAGAGAAATTCAGATAAAATATAATGAAGAAAATGATATTACTCCGAAAACTATTATTAAACCGGTAAGAGATGTCTTAAGGCCGATAGAGATGGTTGTTTCTGAAGATAAAGCAAAATATTATGATAAGACTGATGATAATGATGAAGAAAACAAACTTAACCTGGATAATATGAGCAGAAAAGAACTAATGCAGCTTGTTTTTGATCTGGAGATGGAAATGGAAGAAGCTGCAGACAATCTGGAGTTTGAAGTAGCAGCTCAGATAAGGGATGAAATAGAAGAAATAGAAGCGAAACTATAATGGTACCGGGTACAAAAACAACAAATAGTACCGGGTACAAGTTCAAAATTTCACTTGTACCCGGTACATATCAACATATTTGTACCCGGTACATATTAAATAAAAAGAGGTGTAAATTTTAAGATGGGATTAGACCGATTAATTGTAAAGGGTGCTGAAGAGCATAACCTTAAAAAAATAGATTTGGACATACCGCGTGATAAATTGATAGTTATAACCGGATTGAGTGGTTCGGGAAAATCATCACTCGCTTTTGATACAATATATGCCGAGGGGCAGAGACGTTATGTTGAATCACTTTCTGCCTATGCAAGACAATTTTTAGGTCAGATGGAAAAACCAAAAGTTGAATATATTGAAGGACTTTCCCCTGCAATTTCTATTGATCAGAAAACCACCAGTAGAAATCCGCGCTCAACAGTAGGAACTGTAACTGAAATACATGATTACCTGCGATTGCTTTATGCAAGAGCCGGGACTCCTCACTGTCCGGTCTGTGGTAGAGAGATAAAATCACAGACAGTTGATGAAATTGTTGATCAGGTGCTTGAACTTCCAGAAAGAACCAAGATTCAGGTACTGGCTCCTATCGTTCGCGGGCGCAAAGGAGAACATGAGAGAACTTTTATGCAGGCCCAGAGAGATGGCTTTGTTAGAGCAAGAGTTGATGGAGAAACTGTACTTCTGGAAGAAGCGGAAAAACTTGATAAAAATTTCAAACATGATATAGAAGTAATTGTAGATAGGCTTGTTATTAAAGATGGAATTAGAGAAAGGCTGGCTGATTCGCTGGAGACAGCACTTGATTATGCAGATGGTCTGGTGATGATTGAAGAAATAGATGGAGAGACAACCACTTACAGCGAAAAATTTGCCTGTCCCGAACACAATATTAGCTTAGAAGAGATGTCACCTCGTATGTTTTCTTTTAATTCACCTTATGGTGCATGTGAAAATTGTGGTGGCCTGGGGGTTAAAAAAGAGTTTGATCCGGACCTTATTTTAGAATATGATAAGTCGATTGATGAAGGGGGAATTATTCCCTGGAAAAGTTCTTCCAGCCGCTATTACCCGGCACTGCTTGCTGCGATGGCTGATGAATATGATTTCAGCTTGAAGACAAAAATCAAGAATCTGGATGATGAGATTCTGGAAAAACTTCTTTATGGTGATGATGAAAAAATAACTTTTCCTTATACAAACCGCTATGGTAGAACCAGAGAGCATACGACACGTTTTAAGGGAATAACAGGTTATTTAAAAGAGCGGATGGAAAAATCGGACAGTCCTGGAACCCACAAAAGAATGGAACGATATATGAATGAAATTCCCTGTCATGTATGTCACGGACAGCGATTAAAACCTGAGGTGCTGGCAGTAACTGTTGGCGATATTTCTATTGCAGATTTTAGTTCATTTACAATAAAAGAAGCATATGATTTTCTGCAGGAAATTGAGCTCGATGAACGGCGGAAAAAAATAGCCGGAGAAATTTTGAAAGAAATTAAACAGAGACTCCGTTTTCTGCTTGATGTTGGTCTGGAATATTTAAGTCTTGATCGTTCAGCAGGAACACTTTCTGGTGGAGAAGCTCAGCGCATCAGACTGGCAACACAGATTGGTTCTGGTTTAATGGGAGTATTATATATTTTGGATGAACCGAGTATAGGTCTTCATCAGCGGGATAATAACCGGTTGATTAATACCCTTGAGCATATTAGAGATCTGGGTAATACAGTGATTGTTGTAGAACATGATGAGGAAACTATTAGAGCAGCCGATTATATTATAGATATGGGACCTGGTGCGGGTAAACATGGGGGAGAAATTGTAGCCGAAGGGTCACTGGATGATATCCTGGCAGAAGAGCGCTCTCTAACAGGTCAGTATCTGTCCCGCAAAAAGGTTATACCTGTACCGGAAGAACGCTACAGCCCCAATGGTGAATGGCTGACAATTAAAGGGGCAAGACAGCACAATCTTAAGAATATTGATGTAGATATTCCTATGGGTACTTTTACATGTGTGACAGGAGTTTCAGGTTCGGGGAAAAGTACTCTAATCAATAATACTTTAAAAAGACAGATGATGCGTGAAATATATGATTCTACCCTTCATCCCGGCAAACATGATTCTATAGTAGGGAAGGAAAAAATTGATAAGGTAATAGATATCGATCAATCTCCTATTGGTAGAACACCGCGATCTAATCCAGTAACTTATACAAAGGTTTTCAACTATATCCGTGATGTCTTTGCAAGTACACCTGAGGCAAAACAGAGAGGGTACAAAATCGGACGCTTCAGCTTTAATGTCAAGGGTGGACGATGTGAAGCCTGTAAAGGACAGGGTATAGAAGAAATTGAGATGCACTTTCTGCCAGATGTATATGTTCCGTGTGAAGTATGTGGGGGAAAACGTTATAATAGAGAAACACTGGAGATTAAATATAAAGGAAAAACAATTGCCGATGTGCTGGACATGAATGTTGAAGAAGCAGTAGAATTTTTTGAGAATATAGAACCTATCAGGCGGCGCCTGCAGACACTTTATGATGTAGGATTGGGATATATAAGGCTGGGTCAGCCGGCAACAACCTTATCCGGTGGAGAAGCTCAGCGGATAAAGATAGCCAAGGAACTGGGAAAGATCAGTACAGGTGATACACTTTATCTCCTGGATGAACCAACAACTGGTCTTCACTTTGATGATATTAAAAAACTGCTTAAAGTGCTGCACAGACTGCGCGAAAATGGAAATACAGTCATTGTTATAGAACACAATCTGGATGTTATAAAATCAGCAGATTATTTAATAGACTTAGGTCCAGAAGGTGGAGAAAAGGGAGGTCAGGTGGTTGCAGTAGGGACTCCAGAAAAAGTAGCAAAAGCTGAAAATTCATATACAGGGAAATTTCTAAAGAACGTACTTTAATATTTAGGTACCTATTTAGGTACCCGGTACCAAAACCCTTATTTGTACCGGGTACAAATGAAAAAAATAACAAACAAAATAAACTTAAATCTTTCCATTATATGGTAATTATGTTATAATATTAGCAAATTATTATAATGGAGGGTGATTTGATAATGGCTAGAAATGAACGTGTTTGGTATCCAGGAGCTATTTACCATATTGTAAGTAGGGGCAATCGGAAAAAGAAATTGTTTTTGGAAAGTGATGATTATAATACTTATCTAAATATATTAAAAAGAACTAAAGGAAAATTAGACTTTTCTATATTTTCTTATTGTTTAATGTCAAATCACGTGCATTTACAGATCCAGACGAAAAAAGTTGAAATTTGGAAAATCATGCATCAAATAAATCTCTTATATGCTAAATATTTTAATTGTAAATATGATTTTGTGGGACATGTATTTCAGGGTAGGTATCGATCAAAAATTATTGAGGATGATTATTATAATATTAGTGTTAACCGATATATCCATTTGAATCCAGTTGAGGCTGCAGTTGTTAGCAGCCCTGAAAAATATACTAAAAGCAGTTATAAAATATATCTGGGAAAAAAAAGAAATAATTTGATTAATGTTAATTATATATTATCTTATTTTAATAATAACCGAAATTTATATAAAAAATATGTTGAATCAACTGCTGTAAATAAAGAGCTCGATAAAGCGATAAAAGAGGAAATTGATATTTAACTGTGGGTACCGGGTACAAAAAGGCTTAAATGTACCCGGTACCTACAGATATTGTTAAAATATTCACTTGTACCCGGTACGTATGACGGATTTTGTACCCGGTACACTAAAGAGGTGTTGATGTTAATGGTAGAGAAAAAGGAACATATTGAAGCACAGCTGAAGGAGCTTCCCCGCCAGCCTGGGGTCTATCTTATGAAAGATGAGACTGGTATGATTATTTATGTTGGGAAGGCCAAGTCTCTGCGCAGCAGGGTGAGGTCATATTTTCGCAAAAATGATCAGACATATAAGACCAGGATGCTGGTTAAGTATATAGATGATTTTGACTATATTATGACAGATACTGAGGTTGAAGCATATATTCTGGAAGCCAACTTAATAAAAAAACATCAGCCTAAGTTCAATATCCGCCTGAAAGATGATAAAACATATCCATATATAAAAGTTACTAAAAATGTTGACTTCCCGCGGGTATTTAAGACGAGAATTGTTAAAAATGATGGAGCAGAATATTTTGGTCCTTTTGCTGATGTGAATGCTATTTATAAGACTCTTGATGTTATAAAAGATATTTTCAAGCTGCGGAGCTGCAAAAAGGAGCTGAAAGCAGATGAACCGGAAGATAGACCCTGTTTAAACTATCATATTGATAAGTGTCTGGGGCCGTGCATAGGTGCGGTCAGTAAGGAGGATTATCATGAGCTGATAGATCAGGTCTGCCTGTTTCTTTCCGGCCGTCAGGAAGAACTCAGCACTCAGGTTGAAAAAATGATGAAAAATGCTGCTGAGGAGAGGAATTACGAAAAAGCAGCCCGCTTCCGAGATGCTCTTAAAGCCTTCAAAAAGCTGAGTGAAAGCCAGAAAGTTATGACTGATAAAAATATTGATCAGGATGTAGTAGCACTTGTACAGGGGGAAAAAGATAATGCCTGTGCTCAGCTTTTACTGGTAAGAAATGGCCGCCTTATAGGACAGGAATACTTTATTCTTCAGGGTACAGATGAGGAGGCAGAAGCTGAGATGATGGCATCTTTTCTACAGCAGTATTATGAACAGGCTGCTGGAATTCCGGATGAACTGCTTCTGAATACCAGAATAAATTATGAAAAACTGCTGTCTGAAAGGTTGGCTGATATTAAGGGTAAAAAGGTCAGTATTCAGTATCCTCAGAAAGGTGATAAAAAGAAAATGCTGGATATGGCAGAAAGAAATGCCTTTCAGAACCTCAAAAAAGAGGAGATCCGCAGTAAATATGAAAAAGAAAGAACTTCAGGTGCAGTTGAAAAGCTGGGAGAAATTTTAGAGTTGGATAACCCTCCTTATTATATTGAAGGATTTGATATATCGAATATTCAGGGAACTGATTCTGTTGCCTCAATGGTTGTATTTAAAAATGGAAGACCTTCAAAACAGGATTACAGGAGATTTAAGATAAAGACAGTTGAGGGTCCTGATGATTTTTCCAGCATGAAAGAGGTAGTAGAAAGGCGCTATGCCAGACTGCTGAGGGAAGATAGAGTTCTGCCGGATCTGATACTTATTGATGGTGGAAAAGGTCAGCTCAGTGCAGCTTATGAAATTCTACAGCTTCTGGGTATAGAAGATCTGCCGATAATTGGCCTTGCCAAAAAAGAAGAGGAGATCTTTAAGCCCGGAGAGAGTGAACCTATTACTCTTCCCCATCATACACCAACACTGCAGCTTCTACAGCGCGTGAGAGATGAAGCACATCGTTTTGCTGTCAGTTATCACCGAAAGCTCCGCTCCCGAAGACTTACTCATTCTATGCTTGATGAAATACCGGGAGTAGGTCCAAATAGAAGAAATGCATTACTGCAGCATTTTGGTTCTCTGGCAAAAATTAGGGAAGCTAAAATATGGCAGCTTAAAGAAGTAGATGGGATCAGTGGTAAAACAGCTCGTAAAATATATGATTTTTTAAGAGAAAATATGAGAGCATATTAGTTTCATATTATTTAAGCTGAGCAGCTGATACAGGCTGCTCATTTATTTTAGATATGATAAGTCCAGCAGTGGGAAAATGATCATTAAGATCATCTAATCTGAAAGAGATAAAAAAAAGAAATTGATATTTAATTTTTGGTACCCGGTACAAAAAGGCTTATATGTACCCGGTACGCACAGAGATAGTTAAATTATTCACTTGTACCCGGTACATATGCCGCTTCTTGTACCCGGTACGTATGATACGTATGACGATTAATCAAGTAATGTTTAAGAAATGATTGTTTAGCCGTGGAATTTATAAAAAGACTGGAAGATTTTTTCCAGACCATATTTATCAGGTGAGAAGATGTATTCAGTATTTCCGAGAAAGAAATAACCACCTGTATTTAACACATTTGTAAATTTATTTATCAGAAAATCCTTCATATCTCTGGTGAGATAGATAAAAAAGTTGCGGCTTAATATTAAATCCCAGCTTCCGGTGTAAGGAGCATTTATGAGATCCTTCTGTTCAAATTTTACCTGTTTTTTTATATCGTTATTGAGTCTGTAAGAACTTTTTTCTCTGTCGATTACCGTAAAATATTTTTTGAGATATCTGTCAGAAATATTTTTGAGGGAGTTTTCTCTGTATTCTCCTTTTTTGGCTTTTTCCAGGATTGATCTGTCCAGATCAGAGGCCAGAATTTCATATCGGGATGGATCAATGTTCAGCTCATTCAAAATTATTGCCAGTGTATATGGTTCTGATCCATTAGAACAGGGAGCACTCCATATTTTAACCTTTCTTTTTTCTGCAAACATTTCTGGAAATATATCATTTTTTAAAAAATCGAAGTTCTCAGGATTGCGAAAAAATTCAGAGGTATTGATAGTAAAGTGGTTTAAATATGCATCTTTAAATTCAGTATCATGTTTGAGCAGAGTGAGGCATTCATCAAAATCCTCTACATCATGCCGACGCATCAGACTTTTTGTCCGCCTTTCTACTCTGTCCAGCTTGTAGCCGTCTAAATCTATATCCAAAATTCTTTTTGCCTGGTTTTTAAATTCTTCAAAACTTACTGCCATTTATTACTTCCCCTCCACCATATCTATTATTCTTGATCCGATTTCATCTAAAGGTTTTATTTCATGATAACCGCCAATTTTTGCAACTGCTCCCGGCATACCGTAGACCAGAGCAGTTTCTTTTGATTCTATAATACCATAGCCACCATTATCAACTATTTTTTTCATACCGTGGGCACCATCTCGCCCCATACCGGTCAGGACAACCCCTATCAGGCGCTCACCATATGTTTTTGCTGTACTTTCCATCATATAATCCACACAGGGTCTGACTCCCATATATCTATCTTCCTGACTTAACACCACCTTACCATTACTATCTATCCTCAGGTGAAAGTCACCTGGTGCGAGAAGAGCTGTTCCCGGCTGAAGTTTATCTCCTTCTTTTGCTTCACTTATTTTTAGGCCGGAAACATTATCCAGCCTTGCTGCCAGAGTTTCCGTAAATCCGGCAGGCATGTGCTGAACAATTACAAAAGCAGCCGGAAAATCTTCTGGAAAGGTGGAAAAAAGTTTATTCAGAGCTTTGGGACCACCAGATGATGAACCAACAGCTACCACCGGAAAATCAACCTCAGAATTAGATTTTTTCTTTTTTTCTTTATTTATTTCTGGCTCAGGACTTTTTCCTTTTGCAGCCGCTTTTATTTTTAATGTAAGTTCTTCTTTAATAGAGTCGATATTCAGAGATATAGAGCCAGATGGTTTGGGAATAAAGTCAAAGGCTCCCATTTCCAGGGCTCTAAAAACTGTTTCTCTGTTGTCAAGTGCACTGACCATAATCACCGGCAGTTCAGGATATCTTTCTACAGCAATTTCCAGTGTTTCGATACCGTTAAGTTCCGGCATTTCAATATCTAATATAAGTACATCAACATCGTATCGTTCCAGTTTGCGCAGTGCATCATTTCCATTGTAGGAAGTATCTATAACTGCCAGTTTAGGATCAGCTTCTATTGTGTCGGAAAAAATTTTCCTCATAAAGGCAGAATCATCACAAATTAATACTTTAATCATAAATATTACCTCCAGTTCCTATTCTCGTACAATATTCGCTGACAGTTTAAGAAATCCTTTTAAAAACATTCATTATTTTGAAATTAACTCCTTACATGGTATAATTGTCTTAAATTAATCTACTTCTGAGGTGATATAAATGAATTTAATAAACTGTAAAAAATGTGGAAAAGTTTTTGCTTCTTCTGGTAAGAAGATATGTCCAACCTGCCGGGAGGAAGAGGAAAACAAATTTCAACTTGTAAAAAAGTTCTTGTGGGATAATCCAAACTCAACTATTGATGAAGTAGTAGAGGGTACTGGTGTGGACAGGGATACTATCATTAAATTCATGAAAGAAGACAGGCTTGCTTCTCAGGGACTTGATATTGATTTTAAATTACAATGCCGCCGCTGTGGTAAAGAGATTGATTCTGGTGAATACTGTTCGAGCTGCAGAAATAAGGTGATCAGTGATTTAAATAATGAAGAAGAGGAAAAAGAGGAAAAAGAGAAGGATTATGAATCTGGAAAGATGTTTTTACAGGATAGAATTGAAAGAAGAAATAAGTGATAGAAGTTATAGTCTGCTAGCAATCCTCGTGGGCTTGCCCCGAGGAGGGTTAAGAGCACTTTTCAATTTAGTAAGATATTATTTTATCATCTTTATAAGTAAAAAACAGGAGTATTTTCAGAATATTATCAAAAACAAGTTATTACACAAAATTTAAACTTATTATCTGGGGGTTGTCAATACATTAATTACGTGGTATAATTCTTGTGAAATAATTAACAAAGTCTCAATAAGTTAATACAAGTCTAAAAGGGAGATGAAAATTATGAATTCATTTTTAGTACCTCCAGAAATTCAGTTTGGTGAAAATTCGTTGGAATATTTGGCTACACTTGAAGGTGAAAAAGCTGTTCTTGTGACCGGCGGCAGTTCTATGAAAAAATTTGGTTTTCTTGACAAAGCAGAAGAACTTCTGCAGAGTGCTGGTATGGAAACGATGATTATCGATGGAGTTGAGCCTAATCCTTCTGTTAAGACAGTTTGTGCAGGCAGAGATGCTATGCTTGACTTTGATCCTGACTGGATAATTGCCATTGGTGGTGGTTCTGCTCAGGATGCTGCCAAAATTATGTGGGCTTTTTATGAGCATCCAGAATTAAAATTTGAAGATATTATAGAAGTAGGATCTATTCCAGAGCTCAGAAAAAAAGCAAAGTTTATTGCTGTACCTTCAACAAGTGGTACTGCTTCTGAAATTACTGCTTTTTCTGTTATTACAGATACTGAAAAGAAAATCAAGTATCCAATTGTTTCACCTGAGATTATTCCTGATGCTGCAGTTGTTGATCCGGCGATTCCGGCAACTATGCCTCCACACATTACCGCTAATACCGGTATGGACGTTCTGGCACATGCTGTAGAATCAATTACATCTACCAATTCAAGTGATTATTCTGCACCACTTGCTCTTAAGGCGATAGAACTGGTATTTAACTATCTGCCCAGAGCGGTTGCTGATGGTGATGATATGGAAGCAAGGGAGAAAATGCACAATGCTTCTACTCTAGCCGGAATGGCTTTCTCCAATTCCTCTTTAGGTATTGTTCACAGTCTGGCTCATAAGATTGGCGGAGAGCTGCATGTAACTCATGGTCTGGCAAATGCTATTCTGCTTCCTTATGTTATTGAATACAACTATGAAGCTGCTGAAGAGCAGTTTGAAACTGTAGAAGAATATATGGGAATTGATAATCTGGCTGATGAAGTAAGAAAACTCAATGATAAGCTTGATATCAAGCCTAAGTTCCAGGATATTGACTGGCTGGATTATACAGATGAAGATTTTGAAGAGATTCTTGCCAGAATGTCTCAAAATGCGCTTGAAGATCCATGTACTCTTACCAATCCCAAACAGCCGGATGCTGATGATATGAAGGAAATCTATAAAAAAGCTTATTATGGTGTGTAAATAATACTCACACCCCTTAGTTGAGTATTTTTATAAGGCCGCTTGAAAGCCAGTAATGGTTTTT
>JBNJGL010000023.1:0-35009 GCA_051747745.1 Bacillota bacterium
TATATCTTCTAAAGCCTTGTAAATTACTCTATATAATCTAATGTCCACCTTTTCTTTATCTGCCATCGTCAGCGCATTGTTGTCCGGGCGTACATTAAATCCAATAATTATGGCATTTGAAGCACTGGCCAGGTTAACATCTGTTTCATTTATTCCACCTACACCAGTATGAATAATATTCAGAGTTACTTCATCTGTTTCCAGACGGAGCATAGATTGTTTTATAGCTTCTATAGAACCCTGCACATCAGCTTTTAGAATAATATTAAGCTCTTTAACTTCACCATCCTGTATCTGTTTATAAAGGTCTTCTAAAGATACCTTTGCATCCTGCTGTATTTCTTTTTGACGTTTATCATTTGTTCTCTGGTCAGCTATACTGCGTGTCTGTTTCTCATCTTCCAGAACCTGTACAAAATCTCCAGCCTGAGGAACATCATTATATCCTAAAACTTCAACTGCAGTTGATGGTCCAGCCTCTTCAATATTTTCTCCTCTTTCGTTAAACATGGCTCTTACTCTTCCATAGGTTAAACCGGTTAATAGAGCATCACCAATATGGAGAGTTCCGTTTTTAATTAGTACAGTTGCAACTGCTCCCCTGCCTTTATCAAGTTCTGCTTCGATGACAATTCCTTCTGCCGGTCTGTCCGGATTTGCTTTTAGTTCTTCCATTTCTGAAACAAGCAGCACCATCTCCAGCAGTTCATCAATATTATCTTCCTGAAGAGCAGAAACTTCTACACAGATAGTGTCTCCTCCCCATTCTTCTACAACAAGACCATACTCTGTTAATTCCTGTTTCACTCTTTCCGGCTGGGCATTTGGTTTATCTATTTTATTTACGGCAACAATTATTGGAATTCCAGCAGCCTTTGCATGGTTTATTGCTTCTATAGTCTGCGGCATAACACCATCATCTGCAGCAACAACAAGTATTGCAATATCAGTAATCTGAGCACCTCTGGCCCGCATAGCTGTAAAAGCTTCATGACCTGGTGTATCAATAAATGTTATTTTTTTATTATTAACCAGAGCCTGATATGCACCAATATGCTGAGTAATTCCACCTGCTTCTCCTGAAGCAACTTTAGTTTTTCTAATAACATCAAGTAGTGTTGTTTTCCCATGGTCAACATGGCCCATAACTGTTACTATTGGGGGTCTCAGCTCCAGGTCTTCCGGTTTATCTTCAACTTTTGGTCCGACTCTTTCTTTTATAAAATCTTCTTCTTTATCTTCTTTATAAGAAAACTGTATTTTCATATCATCAGCAAGTAAATCAAGCACCTCTTCATCTAGTGGATGATTTACATTTGCCATTACTCCTAAATTCATTAATTGAACGATTATATTATTGGCGTTTTCATCAATTTTTTCGGCAAGTTCTTTAACTGTTATCGGTGTTTCGATCTCTATAATATTTTCTTCCTCTCTGTCTTCCTCTTTATCTTTATTTTCTTCCACTTCTTCATCTGCACTATCATCAGCAGCCATATCTTTTTCCATTTCATCGTTTTTATCTTTATACATTCCTATAACAAGTTGAGCAGTCTCTTCAGTGACTGTACTCATATGGCTGGAAACATCTATATCTAAATCTTTCAGTAATTCAACTAAATCTTTGCTGTCCATGTCTAATTCTTTTGCTAAATTGTAAACTCTTATTTTTCCCATACTTACACCTCCATAATATTCTGCTGTCAGTTAATCATGTTTGATCTCCTCCGAAATTTTTTCATAAATTTCATCTGAAATCTCAAATTTTAATGCTTCTGAAAGTTTGTTTTTAGAAACAGCTTTTTCCAGACATTCCATATTCGGGCAGAGATATGCTCCACGTCCGGGTATCTTCCCCCCTGGATCTATAATAATTTCTCCTTTATTATTGACAATTCTTAATAATTCAATTTTATCTCTGCGTGCACCACAGCCTACACATTTACGAATAGGTGATCTTCTCTGCAATCTTAATCCTCCTTAAGATTTTTTTCGTCTTCAGCAACAGTTTCCAACTTTTTACTCTGTACCTCTAAATCTTCAGAATTATTATCAGCTGAATCTGATTCAATTTCATCTGTTTTTTCCGTTTCTGGTTCTTCATCACTGAATTCAGATTCTTTTTTTATATCGACTTTCCAGCCTGTTAACTTTGCAGCAAGTCTGGCATTTTGTCCTTCTTTTCCAATTGCAAGTGAAAGCTGAAAATCCGGAACAACTACTTCTGCAATTTTATCTTTTTTATTTATCGTAACATCAACTACTTCTGCTGGATTTAAAGCATTAGCAACAAAATCTGCTGGAGAATCATCCCATTTCACAATATCAATTTTTTCATTATTGAGCTGATCTACTACAGCCTGTACTCTCATTCCTTTTGGGCCAACACAGGCTCCAACAGGGTCAACTTTTTCGTCATTGGTAGAAACAGCCATCTTTGATCTGTGGCCGGCTTCTCTCGCAACTGCTTTTATTTCAACAATACCCTGAAAAATTTCGGGAACCTCAATTTCAAATAATCTTTTCAAAAGTCCTGGATGAGTTCTGGATACAAGAATACGTGGACCTTTAGTTGTAGAACTTACTTCCACAACATATAATTTTATTCTCTTTCCGATCTCATATTCTTCACCTTCAATCTGTTCAGAAGGTGGAAGTAAAGCTTCTGTTTTACCCATATCTATTAATATATTGTTATTGTGAAAGCGCTGAATAGTACCTGTTATTAGTTCATCTTCTTTTTGTTTGTACTCTTCGTAGATCACATCTCTTTCTGCTTCTCTTATTCGCTGCATTACAACCTGTTTTGCTGTTTGAGCAGCAATTCTGCCAAAATTAGCTGGTGTAACTTCTATTTCTACAATATCACCAAGTTCATAATTGGGATTCATTTCTACTGCATTTTCTAAACTGATTTCTGAATGTTCACTGTTAACTTCTTCAACAACTTCTTTTCTGGAATAAACCTGTACATCTCCCGTGCTAACAGAAATATCTACTCTTACATTATCTTTTGAGCCAAAGTCTTTTTTATATGCTGAGACAAGTGCTGTCTCAATAGCCTCTATCAAAACATCTTTGCTTATCCCTTTATCTTTTTCGATATCATCAAGGGCCTGAATAAAATCTACATTCATTATAACCCCCCCTTTATTTAAATTTCAACAGTCAAATTAGCTTTTGCAATTAATGAGTAATCTATATCGATTGTTTTACCATTTTTTAATTTTAATTGAATTTTTTCATCATCTGAACTATTTAATATACCGGTAAATTCTTTTTTGTTATTAATATTTTTATATGTTTTTACATATATATATTCTCCAGCAAATCTTTTATAATCATTTTTATCTTTTAATGGTCTTTCCAGTCCTGGAGAAGAAACTTCCAGTATATAACTATCTGGTATAGGATCTTCCTCATCTAAAATATTTCCCAGGGCTCTGCTAACTCTCTCACACTGTTCTATTGTTAGATCTCCCCTGCTGTTTTCGAGAAAAACTCTCAGAACCCAGTTGCTTCCTTCTTTTAAATATTCTACATCTACAAGATCTAATTTTTCACTGTGAGCTATTGGGAGCACAAATTCACTAACTTTATCAGCAATTTTGCCCAAAAAAATCACTCCTCTCTAAATATTAAGTTTTTATTTATACCACTGCTATAATTAAGGAGTGGGAATCCCCCACTCCTTTCTCATCATTATAAACGAATTTTCATCACTTATATAATTTTATCACAGCTTTTTTTCTCTTGCAAGTTTAATAAAACAGGGAGTTCCCCAAATTGCGTTTTAGAGCTGCAAAAAAGGATTTCTTTAAGAATCATATAATAAAAATATCAATATCATTGTATGCTTTATTTTAACAATTAGTTACAAACAATTTTTCTAAAAAAGTGAGAGCTGATTTTTCTCAGGTAAATCATCTAAAGAACCATGTTCTTTTAATTTTTCGATAACTGTTTTAGTAACGGAAGTTCTATTTGAAAGATCCTCAATAGAAGTAAAATCTGATTTACTGCGCTCCTCAACAATACTTTCTGCGGCACTTCGCCCCAGCCCCTGGAGGCTGATCAGTGGTGGAAGAAGTCTGTTATCAAATTGCCTGAATTTAGAAGCATCTGATTTATAGATATCAACAGGCATAAATTCTATACCTCTAAGCATAGCTTCCAATACAATTTTTAAAACTGTAAGAGTTCCACTCTCTTTAGCGGTTAAATCATTACCTTTTCCCTCCAGCTCTTTAATAATCCTTTCTACTTTCTCTCGGCCATTACAGGCAAGCTGTGCATCAAAATCATCAGCTTTAGTACTGAAATAAGTAGTGTAAAAAGCAGCAGGATAATGAACTTTAAAGTAAGCAATTCTAAATGCCATGGTAACATAAGCAGCGGCATGTGCTTTGGGAAACATATATTTTATTTTTTTGCAGGAATCAATATACCATCCGGGAATATTGTTTTTTTTCATTATATTTTCTTCTTTTTCTGTCAGTCCTTTTCCCTTACGTACATGTTCCATAATCCAGAATGATTCCTGAGGATCAACACCTTTATGCAGCAAAAAGTTCATAATGTCATCCCGTACTGATATTACTTCAGATAGTTTAGCTTTTTCGGATTTTATTAAATTCTGTGCATTATTTAACCACACATCTGTACCATGAGAAAGCCCACTTATTCTTACAAGTTCTGCAAAAGTAGTTGGTCTTGTATCTTCAAGCATCTGCCTTACAAAACCAGTACCGAATTCAGGTATTCCAAAGGTCCCAACTTCTGTGTCTAGTATATCTGATTCGAGATCGAGAACTTCAAGACCAGAGAATATACTCATAGTTTTTTGATCATCAAGTGGAATTGATTTAGGTTCAATACCAGTTAGATCCTGCAGCATTCTTATTGATGTAGGATCATCATGTCCGAGCAGATCTAATTTCAAAATCCTGCCGCTAATTGAATGATAATCAAAATGAGTTGTTCTTACATCTGTCGATTGATCATTGGCCGGATGCTGTATAGGAGAAAAATCGTATATATCTTTAGATTTGGGAACAATCATTAGTCCACCAGGATGCTGCCCGGTTGTTTTTCTTACACCTGTACATCCATCTACAAGCCTGTTTATTTCTGACTGATTAACTTCTATTTCTCTGTCATCCAGATAATTTTTAACAAAACCAAATGCTGTTCTATCTGCAATAGTAGAAATTGTTCCTGCTCTAAATACATAGTCACGCCCAAAAAATTCTTCAGTATAATGATGTATTTTACTCTGATATTCTCCTGAAAAATTAAGATCAATATCTGGAACTTTATCACCTTTAAAACCCATAAAAACCTCGAAAGGAATATCAAAACCATCTTTTTTAAACTCAGAACCACATTCCGGGCATTTTTTGGGCGGCAGGTCAACACCTGTTCCTACTGAGGCATCATCTATAAATTCAGTTTTAGAACAGTTAGGGCATCTGTAGTGTGGGGGTAGAGGGTTAACTTCCGTAATTTCACACATTGTAGCAACAAAAGATGAGCCAACAGACCCTCTTGAACCAACCAGATATCCATCATCAAGTGATTTTTTAACAAGTTTATGTGATATCAAATAGATTACTGCAAAACCATTATCGATTATAGATTTCAATTCTTTTTCTAATCGATCAACAACAAGCTGTGGTAAATTCTCTCCATAAAGTTTGCGGGCTCTTCTGTAGGCCATTTTTCTTATCTCTTCTTCTGCACCTTTTATTTCTGGTGTGAACAGTCCGTCAGGAATAGGCTTTAAATTATCAATTTGTGCAGATATTTTTTGAGTATTGCTGACAACTACTTCTTCAGCGGCATTTTCCCCAAGATAAGAAAATTCATCCAGCATTTCTTCTGTTGTTCTGTAGTATAATGGCGGCTGCTGTTCGGCATCAGGGAATTTTTGTCCTGCCTGCAGAATTTCTCTGAAAATCTTATCATGAGGATCAAGAAAATGAACATCTGAAGTTGCAACAACTATTTTATCCAGTTTTTTACCTAAATTATATATTTTTTTATTAATTTTTTTAAGATCTTCTTTAGAATTCACCTTATCAGGTATTAAAAATTCGTTATTTCCCAGCGGCTGTATTTCAAAAAAATCATAAAGTTTGGATATCTTTTCTATTTCATTTTGCGGCCTGTTGTTTACAAGTGCTTTAAATAACTGACCGGATTCACAGGCAGACCCCACTAAAAGCCCTTCTCTGTACTGAAGAAGTTTACTTTTTAAAATCCTCGGTTTTTTGTAAAAGTTTTTCAAGTGCGAGATAGAGACCAATTTATAAAGATTTTTAAGTCCTTTTTTATTTTTAGCCAGCAGTATAGTGTGAAAAGGCCGCAAATCTTTCCAGTCTATTTTACTAATATAATTATTTATATCCATTAAATCATCACTATTGTCATCTTTTAAAATTTCAATCAGGTTAGACAGTATTTCTGCAGTTGCCTGTGCATCATCTAGAGCCCGGTGATGGTTTTCTAACTCTATATTGAAGTATTTAGAAAGTGTATTTAATTTGTAATTTTTTATATCTTTTACAAGTGCTCTAGAAAGAGATAAAGTATCTAAAACGGTAAATTCCTCTTTTTCTATATTCAAGTTCTGCAGTGCGGATCTTATAAATCCGTAATCAAAGTCAGCATTGTGAGCTACAAGTACAGCATCACCTGCAAAATCAAGAAATTTATTAACCGCTTTTTTTAGAGGGGGTGCATTTTTTAACATATTTTGCTCAATACCGGTAATTTCAGTAATTTTAGGTGGAATTTTGTTTTCAGCTTTTACAAAAGTACTGAATTTATCAACAGCCTTACCATCTTTAAACTTAACTGCTCCAATTTCTATTATTTCGTGCTGAGAAGGATTGAGACCGGTTGTTTCTAAATCAAAAACTATAAATTCAGTATCATCAAGTTTTTCTGAAAAAGGTTTGGTAATTATCGGTTCTCCATCATCAACTAAATAAGCTTCTAAACCGTAAATGATTTTAACATCATATTTTTTTCCGGCCTTATAGGCATCAGGAAAGGCCTGGACTACTCCGTGGTCTGTTATGGCAACTGCCTGATGACCCCATTCTGAGGCTCTTTTAACAGCTTCATTTACATCTAGCACAGAATCCATAGCACTCATCTGAGTGTGGAGATGTAATTCTACTCTTTTTTCGGTATTGTTATCCTCTCTACCTTTTTTGTTTATTTTTTTAAGGTCATTAAAAAGGATATTCCAATCTTTACTGTAGGGATCAAAAGTAACCTTTCCTCTAAGTTTAACCCAGTCACCTTTTTGCAGAGATTCTATACCTTTAATATTACTGTCAGAAAAAACTTTAGCAGGAATTGAGCTTTTATAGTCTGTTATCTGCAGTATATATAAAAGCTTACCTTTACGTGTTTCTTTTTTTTCAATTGAAAAAACCGCAGCTTCAACAACAGCAGAAGATATTTCTCTGTTCAGCTGATCAAGACTGTGGGTGGTTTTTTGTTTTATTTTACGCCCACATATTAGATTACTATTCCTGTTTTGGTTTGATCTATTACGGTTTTGACTTGATCTATTATTATTTTGAGGAGATCTGTGATTATTTTGTCTGGCTCTACCGCTGTTTTTATTAGTTTTGTTATTTTCTTTTACAATAAGGTTTTTTTCTTCAATATTCTCCAGAAAATCCCCATTGTGAACAGTAACTTTTTTAATCTGTGGAAGATATTTATTGATATTTTTTTCCAAAAATATTATTACTTTTTTCTGGGAAAGAGCTTTTTTTGCGACTTCAGTTTCCAGCTTCAGCATTAAGTGTTCGTTTTTCACAAAAAGTCTGGCTCTTTTCAGCCAGTTGGTGGTAAAACAAAATTCATCTTTAAATTTTGATATTATATGAGGCCAGATTAATACTAGTTCTTCTTTAGTGCTCAGATCTTCAATTATTTCTATCTGATATTTATCAGCAAAAAAACCCAGTTTATCTTCAATAAAGTTTTTTGATTTTTCTGCTGATATTTTTTTTGAGGTCAAAAGTAAAATTTTTTTATTTTCTTCATCACATAAAATGTATTTAAAAGGAGTATTCTCTTTTTGCATATTACAGCATACTGCCCTGTTCATTAAAATTCCTCCTGAATTAATAACTCAATTAAAAATGTTGAGAAAAAAAGTTTTTATTATATCTAAGTACATCTTTATTCTTTCCATAAATCCTTTTAAAAGACCGAATTTCTCTTCTTTTTTGACATGACTTATATTATAAAGTTTAACCAGAGCTGACTTTCCATGTTTTTTCACATATTTATTTAAAGCTAATTCTATGCCAAAGCCTGACTCTGATAGATTTTCAATCTGATAAAAAATATATTTTTTAACAGCTCTCTGTCCGGAAAGATTGGGTGTAATTTGCTGTGCAATTTCTCCAAGACTGCTGCCATTATCAAAAATCCCAACACACATATCCAGATCATCATTTAACATTGGATTGACAAGCTGATCAATATGTTCTTTTTTTAATCCTATTAAATCAGCATCAAGCAAAACAACAATATCACAGTTTAAATGTTTAATTCCTTCCATTACAGCAGCAGCCTTACCTCTGTTTTTCTGCAGATTTATAACTTTCACTCCAAAAGAAGATGCTATTTCAGCTGTCCTATCTTCTGAGCCATCATTGACAACAACAATATTCTGCAGATAATCTATAGAAGTAAGTGTGTTAAGCACATTAGATATTTGTTTTTCTTCATTGTATGCAGGTATTAATGCGGAAATATCCAAATAAATCACACCTTATGCAAATTATAATTAATAAATCGTACTGTATAATTCTTTAATCTCCTCGATATAATTGTTCAGATTTATTTCAGTTTCTTTACCATTATATCTTACTTTTGCTTCAATTATATCGGAATTTAATGATCGGGAACCAAGAGTTAAACGAAGAGGAATACCGATCAATTCAGAATCATTAAATTTAACGCCGGCCCTTTCATTTCTATCATCGATTAAAACTTCAAAACCTTCGTTTTTAAGCCTGCTGTATATCTCTTCAGATTTTTCTTTAACATCATCATTATTTCCAAGTGGTAGTATAATTATCTGATATGGTGCTATTGCTCTGGGCCAGATAATACCATATTCATCATTATTTTGCTCGATAGCAGCTGCAATAAGTCGTGTTACACCAATACCATAACTACCCATTACAATAGGTTGTTCTCTGCCATTTTCATCAAGATATGTGGCTCCCATATTTTTGCTGTACTTGCAGCCGAGTTTAAATATATGACCGACTTCAATACCAGATTTGATATGCAGTTTACCACCACATCTCGGACAGGTATCACCTTCCTGCACCATTCTCAAATCAACAATATCATCTACTTCAAAATCTCTATTTATAGCTGCATTTTTGAAATGATAATCCGTTTCATTAGCTCCAGAAACAGCATTGGAGATATTTTCCAATCTCCTGTCTGCTATAATTTTAACATTATTTTCCATATCAATTGGACCGATAAAACCAGCAGTGCTGTTAAACACTGGTTCAAATTCTTCTTCTTCAGCTGGCCTCATTTCATTGACCTGCAAATAATTTTGTAATTTAATTTCATTTAAATCATCATCTCCGGACAAAAGTGCTAAAACAGGTTCTCCATCTGCAATTAGTGCAATTGATTTTATCATCTTTTCTGCTGGCATTGAAAGAAAATCTGTTAAAGCATCAATGGTTTTAATATCCGGTGTATGTATTTTTTCTAACTTTTCTTTTTCAGAATTTGATTCGATAAGTTTTAATTCTGCAGAAGCTCTTTCAACATTGGCTGCATACTCACAGCTGTCACAGAAGGCAATGTCATCTTCTCCAGAATCTGCAAGAACCATAAATTCGTGAGAATCTTTGCCGCCCATTGCACCTGTATCTGCTTCAACTGATCTTGCTTTAAGACCACATTCAGCAAAAATATTTTCATATGCATCATACATATCCTGATAACTTTTATCAAGTCCCTCATAATCTTTATCCAGGCTGTAAGCGTCTTTCATAATAAACTCTCGACCGCGCATTACACCAAAGCGAGGTCTTATTTCATCTCTTACCTTTGTTTGTATCTGATAAAGATTTAATGGCAGATCTTTATAAGAACGGATTTCATCTCTTATTAGATCAGTCACTACCTCTTCATGAGTTGGACCAAGACAGTATTCTCTATTTTTTCGATCATTAAATTTTATCATTAATGGACCAAACTTATCCCATCTTTTCGACTCTTTCCAAATTTTTGATGTCTGCATTACAGGTAATAAAACTTCCTGTGATTCTGCTGCATCCATATGTTTTCTAATGATTTTTTCTATTTTTTTTATAACTCGATATCCGAGTGGAAGATATGAATATATTCCTGAAGAATGGTTCCTCATCAAACCAGCTCTAAGCATCAATTTATGGCTTATTATTTCTGCTTCAGAAGGATCTTCTTTCAATGTTGGTAAATACAATTTTGACATCCGCATATAAATCACTCCAATTTTAATTAAATATTTTCTATTTCTTTCAGCAGTTCTTCTAAAAGTTTTTCTTCTGGAACTTTCTTAATTATTTTCCCTTTTTTAAAGATTAGGCCTTCCTTTTTGCCTCCTGCTATACCAATATCTGCTTCTCTGGCTTCTCCAGGACCATTAACTGCACATCCCATTACAGCAATTGTTATATTTTTATCTATATGGGAGGTCGCTTTTTCTACATTTTCAGCCAGAGGAATAAGATCTATTTCTGTTCTTCCACAGCTTGGACAGGATAAAATTTCTACTCCTTTTTTTCTCAGCTTCAAAGATTTTAATATCTGCCAGCCGACTCTAACTTCTTCTTCTGGCTCTGCAGTTAGAGAAACCCGCAGTGTATCACCCAGACCGCTGCTCAGTAATGATCCGATACCGACAGAAGATTTGATAGTACCTCCCCATGGAGTACCAGCTTCAGTAATACCAATATGGAAAGGATAATCTACTTTTTTGGACATGAGCGAATATGCTTCAATTGTCGTGAATATACTGGTTGATTTAAGAGAAATTACAATATCAAAGAAATTATTATTTTCCAGCACACGAACATTCTGCAGTGCGCTCTCTACCATTGCCTCTGCTGTAGGACCTCCATATTTTTTTAAAATTGATTTTTTTATTGAACCAGAATTACTCCCAACTCGAATCGGCACATCATTGTATCTACAGGCAGATGCAACTTCTTTTATTTTTCTTTCATCTCCAATATTTCCGGGGTTAATGCGGAGAGCATCGATACCTGAATTTACAGATTCAAGTGCAAGTTTGTGGTCAAAGTGAATATCAGCCACTACTGGAATACTTATTTCTTTTTTTATTTCCTTTACTGCCCGTGCAGATTTTATATCCGGTACTGCAACTCTTATTATTTCACAGCCTAAATTTTCCAGCCTTTTTATCTGTGCAACTGTTGATTCAATATCAGATGTTTTGGTATTTGTCATAGATTGAACAGTTATTGGTGAATTTCCACCGACAGCAGCATCTCCAAAAAAGACTTTTCTGGTATTCCTTCTCTTATACATCTCTTTACACCTCTTATATTGAAAAGAACTTATACTCTGAAACCTATATCAAAAAAGGCTTCTCATAATATCTTTGTAAATAATAAATACCATAAGCATAATTAAAATCACAAAACCAATTAGATGCACAAAATTCTCTTTTTTTGCATCAAATGCTTTTCCTCTAATCATTTCTATTACTATAAATAGTATTCTGCCTCCATCCAAAGCTGGAAAAGGGAGCAGATTAATTATACCGAGATTAATACTTATTATGGCTGTCCAGTTTAAAACATTTAATATACCTACCTTAGCTGCCTGCCCAACTATAGAAGCAATCATAATAGGACCGCCAACATCTGAGGCAGATCGTTCAGAAATCATCTGTACAAAACCCATAATAGTAAATTGTATAACTCTAAATGTCTGCAAAACTCCAAGTTTAAATGATTCAAAAAATGATATATTTTCTCTAATTAACTGTGGATAGATACCAATTATTCCTCCATCAGATTCTTTACTGTATTCAGGTATCAAAGTTACTTTCTGAATTTCTTCGCCTCTTTTAAATTCAATTTTTAACACTTCTGAAGGGTTTTCTCTTATTAAAGAAGCCATTTCTTCCCAGCTTTCTACTGGAGTTCCATCTATCGATATTATCCGATCATTTGGCTGTAAACCAGCTTCAGAAGCTGGTTTTTCGGGTATGATTTCTCCCAGCACCGCTTCATTTGATGTTGAAACAGGAATACCAAAAACGGAAAATATTAAAATAAATATAAGGGCAGCCAGCAAAAAATTCATCACTGGGCCCATAAATATTACTGCAAAACGTTTAAATGCTGATTTTTGATGAAATAATCTGCCGTTTTTTTCTGCTTTTTTGTAAATTTCCCGTTCTTTTTCTTCCATATCTTCATCATCAGCGGGAAATTCTCCAGCCATATTGCAGAATCCGCCTAAAGGAATACTTCTAATAGAATAAACGGTTTCTCCAACTTTTTTGGAGATTAATTTTGGACCAAATCCCAGAGCAAATTCTTCAACAAGTATATCAGATTTTTTAGCTGTTATATAGTGTCCAAATTCATGAATGAAGATAAGCACTCCCAGTACGACAACAAATGTAAATATAGTTAAAACCATTTATCAATAACCTCCAGAGCTTTTTTCCTGGCCCATCTATCAGCAGCCATAATTTCATCCAAATTTGGATTCAAATTATTTTCATGAAGATCCAGCACAGATGCAGTTACTCTATTTAATGCCAAAAAAGGTATTTTACCCTGCAAAAAATAATTTACAGCAACTTCATTGCTGGCATTTAATACGGCAGGAAAAGTCCCACCTGCTCTACCGGCAGTATACGCATAATCCAGAGCCGGAAATTTTTCTGTATCAGGTTTGTGAAAATCAAGCAGTCCGATTTCCTCTAACTGCAGATCATCAGCCAGAACCTTTTTTCTTTCAGGATATGTCAGGCAGTACTGAATAGGTGTTTTCATATCAGCTGTTCCCATTTCTGCCAGTATAGTGCCATCTATCAGTCTAATCATAGAGTGAACAATGCTCTGTGGATGGATAAGCACATTTATTTTTTCATAACTTATATCAAAAAGCCAGTGAGCTTCAATAACTTCCAGTCCTTTGTTCATCAGTGAAGCAGAATCAATTGTTATTTTATTACCCATTTCCCAGTTGGGATGATTTAGCGCATCTTTAACAGAAACATTTTCCAGCTGTTCAGAAGTAAAAGAAAAGAACGGACCACCAGATGCAGTTAAAATAATTTCTTTAATATCATTCTGATGATTTTCTATAAGCTGAAAAATTGCATTGTGTTCACTATCTACTGGAAGTAAATTCACTCTGTTTTTTTTCACAGCTTCAGTTAAAATATTACCACCAATAACAAGGCTCTCCTTATTAGCCAGAGCGAGATCATTTCCTGCTTCAACGGCAGATAAAGATGGCTTAAGCCCTGCTGCACCAACAACCGCATTTAAAACTAGATCTACTTTTTCTGAAGCTGCTTCAATTAAAGATTTCTTTCCCGATGAAATTTCTGTTCTGCCGCTAATTTTCTTTTTTAATTCTACAGCAGCTTTTTCATCTGTGAGAACTGCATGTTCCGGTTTATATTTTTTTATCTGCTTTTCCAGTAGTTCAATATTAGAATGTGCAGTGAGAACTTTAACCTTCCAGTTATTTAAATTATCTATTACTTCTAATGCCTGGGTTCCTACAGAACCTGTAGAACCCAGAATACTGATTTCTTTCATTTTTTCACTCCTTAATATCAATGAGCTCAGAGTCGATAATTGCTTTAACAAGTACTAAAAATGATGGGCCAACAACAACCCCTATTCCACCCAGTATTCTAAATCCGGAGTAGATAGCAGTCATAGTTGCTAAAGGGTGAAGTCCCAGATTTTTACCCATTATTTTCCCTTCTGAAGCAGATCTAATACCTGCAATAAACGCGTGTAATATAACAAGACTAAATGCAAAAGAAATATCCTGCATAAAAAGAGAAATGATTATCCAGGGATAAAAAAGCATTGCCGGACCAATTATTGGAATTAGATCCAATATTGCTGCTGCTACTGCAAAAATTATAGCATATTGATTACCCAGCAGAGTTAACCCAAAACCTGTAATAATACCTGTAATTGATATCAATATCAGCATAGCTCTAATATATCCAATCGCGGAAATATTAAGCTGAGAAAAAACATTGGCAATTTTGGGCTGAACATCCTGAGGAAATAGCCTGACAAGAAAAGTCTTAATTTTATCTCTATCTTTACTTATAAAGAATGTTGCAATAAAACTAATAAATAATATCATTATCATATTCGGAAGTCTGCTCAAAAAATCAAGTATGTTATTTACAAAAGAAATAATCGTATTTCTGATTCCATCATATATCATCTGAAAATTGCTGTTTATAGCATCTTTTACAGGTTCCGAAATATCCAGGTTTTCTAGAAAAACATCAAACTGTTCATTCTGGTTTACTATCCACTGAAATCTGCTGCCTATACTTTTATAATCAGGCAGATTTCTTAAAAGTCGATTTAATTCTAAATATATCTGAGCACCACCAACAATAAGTACAGAGATAAGTAAAATAATTACTAATATTAACACCAGTACCACTATAAAACCTCTATTTATGGGCATTAATTTGGATAGATAGTCCACCACTGGATTTATAAGGCTTGATAAAACAGCCGCTATTATAAATGGTGTGAAATATATAAAAATATGTTTAATGATAAATAAAGAAATAAACAAAAATATAAACATTAAAAAATATCTGCTGTACCATTTTTTTATAGTCATAAATTACACCACCAGAAGAAAATAAAGAAAATAATAGGTGAAAGGAGCAGTAAATATAAAGCTATCAAACCTGTCAAGAATTCCACCATGACCAGGAATAATGTTACCAGTATCCTTAACTCCAAGATTTCTTTTTAAACATGATTCAAATAGATCTCCTATTACAGCAATTACTGGAAGAAAAAATGAATAAATAATCCAGTAAAAAGAATTTATATTCAGAAAATATCCTACCCCCAGAATAAATAAAGCAGTAAATAATACTCCACCTATTCCCCCAGCTACAGTTTTATTGGGACTTATTTTAGGAGCAAGCTGTTTTTTCCCGAATTTTTTCCCAGTAAAATAGGCACCAGAATCAGTAATCCAGGTAGCAATAAGTACAAGCCATAAAGCAAATGTGTGCTGAAATGGTTCAATCGGGAAGTCTCTTAAAAAAACAGCAAAAGATAGACCACCTGCAATATATATAATTCCAAAAAATTCGTAACTTAAATTTTTTAGGAAATTTCTATCATCATAATTAATCAGTAGATCTAAATAAAGTAAAATTATTATTATAAATAAAATAATTCCATAAGGTAAATTAAAATAATTATTAACTGCAAGATAACTGTTAATAACCATTAAAAAACCCGAAAAATACATTATTATTCTGCTGGATTTAATATTAAAAGAAAGTATTTTGCAGTATTCTTTTAAACCTATAAATACAATTGCAGAAACAGTTATAGCAAAAATTAAAGAACCAGAAAATACAAGTAAAATCAGCAATAAAATACCAATTACAGCACTTGCTACTCTTTTTTTCAGCATCATAAATCACCATCATTTTTTAAACCACCAAAACGCCGGTCTCTATTTTTGAAATCCTCAATGGCTTCGTCTAAATCTTTTTCTGTAAAATCAGGCCAGTACTTGTCAGTAAAATATAGTTCAGCATAAGCAAGCTGCCAGAGCAAAAAATTGCTGATGCGTTTATCTCCACCGGTTCTTATCAGGAGATCAACATCGGGCAGTTCTGGAACATATAAATTAGATTCAAAAATATGTTCACTGATTTTATTTAACTGGTCTTCATTTTTCGCAGACTGAGTGCATATCTTTTTTACAGTATCTATTATCTCTGCTCTACCACCATAGTTAAAAGCTATATTTAATGTTAATTTTGTATTATTTTTAGATTTTTCCTCAACTAATTCTATTTCTTTAATTAATTGAGAAGGAAGATCATCTTTTCTTCCTAAAAAGTTAACCTTAACACCATTATCAATTAATTCCTGTGTCTCATCCCTCATTGTTTTTTTCATTAATTTCATGAGGAAATTAACCTCTGTTTTAGGCCTTTTCCAGTTTTCTGTAGAAAAAGCATAAACTGTCAGAAAGTTTATGTCTGATTTTGCAGCATGTTTAACAATATTTTTGAGAGTTTTAACTCCCTTTTTGTGGCCTTCACGCCTGGGAATCCCATTGTATTGAGCCCAGCGTCCATTTCCATCCATTATAATAGCTACATGATTAGGAATACTCAATAAAAATCATCCCTTCTCAATTAATTAATTACCCCCTCCTGAGAGGGGGATAAAAAAATTTCATAAAAATTATTTATCTCATTAATAATATTGATATGACCATATTATTATATAATGATCTTCTTTTTTTTTCATATTTAATACTCGCTTAATCCCATTTGCTTCTTTTTTAGGAGCCTCTGTCTGGATTAATTTATATTTTATATTATTTACTTTCAAAAATTCGGTCAATTCTGTTAGAGGTCCACCCAAAAAATTATCGAACTCAAAATTCATTTTAAACTTCCATTATTTCTTTTTCTTTTTTGTCAGTAATGCTATCTATTTTATCAATATACTTATCAGTAAGGTCCTGAACATTGTCAAGTCCACGATGCATATTATCTTCAGAAATTTCCCCATCTTTTTCATATTTTTTTAACATGTCGTTTGCATCACGACGGATATTTCTGATGACAATTCTTCCCTTTTCAGCTTTTTCATGCAGAACTTTTACCAGTTCTTTTCTTCTCTCTTCGGTTAATTTAGGAATGTTAATTCTAATAACATTTCCATCATTATTGGGATTCAAGCCCAGATTTTCCTGCATAATTGCTTTTTCAATTGCTTCAATATTGTTTTTATCCCAGGGTTCTATCACTATTAACCTCGGCTCTGGAGCAACAATTTTTGCCATCTGCTGAATAGGAGTGGCTACACCATAATTATTGGCTTTAATATTTTCCACTAATGAAGGGCGGGCACGACCAGTGCGGATTGTGTTTAAATCTTCTTTAGTAGATTCTAAAGCTTTCTGCATCTTATCTTCTGTGTCCTTCAAAACTTCATTTAACATATTTTAATCCCCCTTAAGTAAGATTAGCTGACAGATGTACCGATCTTTTCTCCTAATACTACTTTCTTAATATTACCTTCTTTTTTTACGCCAAAAACAATCAGTGGGATTTTATTATCCATACAGAGCGATACAGCAGTAAAATCCATCACCCGCAGGGATTTATTTAATAAATCAATATAGGTTAATTGTTCATGTTTTTCTGCATCTGGGTTTACCGCAGGATCTGAGTCATAAATTCCATCAACATTTTTGGCCATTAAAATAGCATCAGCAGAAATTTCCGCTGCCCTCAAAGCAGCTGTTGTATCTGTAGAGAAAAATGGATTTCCTGTACCGGCAGCAAATATTACTACTCTTCCTTTTTCCAGATGGCGAATTGCTCTTCTTCTAATATACGGTTCGGCAATTTGCCTCATTTCAATTGCTGATTGAACACGAGTTTCAATACCAAATTTCTCTATTGCATCCTGTAAGGCCATAGCATTAATAACTGTTGCCAGCATACCCATATAGTCAGCAGTACCTCTGTCCATTCCTCTTGCACTGCCGGCTATTCCTCTAAAAATATTTCCACCACCGACTACAATTGCCAGTTCAACACCTGTATCATTTACTACATCATGAATTTCTGCAGCTATATTTTTTATCATATCCGGATCAATTCCAAAACCATTTTTTCCGGCCAGTGCTTCTCCACTGATTTTAAGAAGAATTCTCGAGTAAATCGGATTTTCTGTCATTATCTAATTAACCTCCATTAAATAATATTCTCTGAATTTTTTCAATATCCTTTAAATTAAAGCGAATATCTTCAAAAAAAGAGAACACTTTATTAAAGTGCTCTCTTTTTAATTATTATTGGTTTTTTCTGGCTTCTGCCATTACTTCAGCAGCAAAGTCTTCTTCCTTTTTCTCTATTCCTTCACCAATCTCAAACCGTACAAACTCATTAACAGCCATATTATTTTCTGCCAGAATTTCAGAAACGGTTTTTTCATCATCTCTAACAAAAGGCTGTTCTAAAAGACAGACCTGAGTATAATATTTATTCATCTTACCTTCAACAATTTTGTCAATTATATGTTCAGGTTTACCTTCGTTTAACATCTGTTCTTTATAAATTTTCTTTTCTTTTTCAATATCATCCTGACTTACTTCTTCCCGATTAAGATATTCGGGTTTGATTGCTGCAATATGCATTGCAATATCTTTAGCGGTTTGTTCTTTTTCACTGCTGAATTCATTATCAAAATCAACCATAACACCAATCTTGCCACCCAGGTGAATATAGCCATAGAGAAAACCATCACTTTCAAACCTTTTAAATCTTCTCAAATTAATATTTTCTCCAATATTTGCTATAGCTTCTTTTACAATATCATTAACTGTTTTGTCATTATCAAGATACCATTTTTCTTCTAATAATGCTTCCACATTATCTGATCTGCTCTGCAAAATGT
The DNA here is from genome assembly GCA_051747745.1 of Bacillota bacterium. GTDB lineage: Bacteria > Bacillota > Halanaerobiia > Halanaerobiales > Halanaerobiaceae > QPJE01. The sequence continues at coordinate 18,762 of JBNJGL010000023.1, forward strand.
GTGCAGAAATTTGATCAACCAGACTCTGGAATTTTTCATTTTTAGCAACAAAATCAGTTTCACTATTTATTTCTACAATTATACCCTGTTTTCTATCTTCTGTTATTTCAAGGTTTACGAGTCCTTCGGCAGCAACTCTTCCAGCTTTTTTGGCTGCATCTGCCATTCCCTTTTCTCTTAAATATTCAACAGCAGCTTCAACATCACCATCTTTTTGATTTAGTGCTTTTTTGCAGTCTAAAACTCCAGCACCGGTACGGGAACGTAATTCCTTGATATCTTTCATACTTACTCCCATCAAAATTACCTCCTTTTAGTATAAAAAAAGCGCGGCAAAGCATAAAAACCTTACCAGCGCTTTATATAAATCTTCTTATTCAGCAGATTCTGCTTCTTCCTGCATTTCTTCTTCAGCTGTTTGCTGGCCCTGTTTTCCAGCAAGCACTGCATCAGAAATAACACTGGTAATTAATTTAACAGCTCTAATAGCATCATCATTACCAGGAATGACATAATCTATCAGATCTGGATCACAGTTTGTATCTAAAATAGAAACTATTGGAATATTAAGTTTCCTAGCTTCCGCAACTGCTATATCTTCTTTTCTTGCATCTGTAATAAAGATTACATCTGGTAAACCATTCATATCTCTAATTCCACCGAGGAATCTTTCGAGTTTATCGTGTTCTTTGTTTAATTCGATAACCTCTTTTTTAGGAAGAACTTCAAAAATACCTTCCTCTTCCATCTGTTCAAGCTCATCTAAACGATCAATACGCTTTTTAATTGTCTGGTAGTTTGTTAACATACCACCAAGCCAGCGCTGATTTACATAAGGCATTCCGCATTTTTCTGCTTCATTTCTTATGGTCTCCTGAGCCTGACGTTTGGTTCCTACAAATAGAACAGTTTTTCCTTCCGCAGCCTCTTCTTTAACAAAGTTATAAGCTTTATCAATTAATTTAACAGTCTGCTGAAGATCAATAATATAGATACCATTTCTTTCGGTAAAAATATATTGCTCCATTTTTGGATTCCATCTTTTTGTTTGATGTCCAAAATGAACACCCGATTCTAGGAGTTGTTTCATGTTTACTACTGACATAACTCCTGCACCTCCTTTCCTGGTTTTACCTCCGACAGCATCAGCTCTAAATACAACTGTATATTAATATACAGCACCAGTATTTAAATCAACTGCCGTGTGTATTTTGCCACAAAAAAGTATACCATAGTTTCAAAAAATAATCAACAAAATTTAAAATAAATGCCCTTCTTAATTTGAAGGGCATTTTACTTTATGCTTTTAACTTATCCAATTCTTCAAGCAGGTAGTCATTAAGAACTTTAATATAAGTCCCCTTCATACCTAATGAACGAGATTCAATAACCCCGGCACTTTCAAATTTTCTTAATGCATTAACAATTACTGATCTAGTTATACCAACTCTATCAGCAACTTTACTTGCAACCAGAAGACCTTCCATACCATCTAATTCATCAAAGATATGTTCTATTGCTTCCAATTCCGAATATGAAAGTGTATCAATTGCAATCTGTACAGCAGCCTTTTTGCGGGCTTCTTTTTCAATTTTTTCACTTCTAGAACGAATGATTTCCATTCCAACTACAGAAGCACCATATTCTGCAAGTACAAGATCCTGATCATTAAATTCATTGCCATATCTGGCCAGAACAAGTGTACCCAGACGGTCACCGCCTCCAATAACAGGAACAATAGTAGTTAACTTGTCCTCAAACAGGCAGTCTTCATCTTTGGCAAAAACACATTTTCCTTCTTTTTGTTCTATGTTGGATCTGGTTTCTCTAATTCTGAGCAGACCTTTATTATAGCTTTCAGGAAATTCACCTTTCTCTATAACCTCATTTTCCATAATATCACATTCAAAATCATCGAGAAGGCTGTATCCTAAAATTTTACCCTTTCTGCTTGTTACATATACATTACAGCTGATAGCTTCTTTTAAAACATAAGCCATATCACTGAAATCTACAGCTTTTCCTCCGGTTCTCTGCAATAATCGATTTATTTTTCTACTTTTTTCTAGTAAATTATCCATTTTAATTACCTCCAGTTCTAATTTTAATTACAAAATATATCTGCTTAAATCTTTATTCTGCACAACATCTTTTAATTTTTCATTCACATAGTCAACATCAATCTCAAAAGTCGTTACATCTAAATCAGGTGCTTCAAAAGAAAGATCTTCTAATAGTTTTTCCATTATTGTCTGCAATCTCCTCGCACCAATATTTTCTGTTTCTTCATTAACATCAAATGCAAAAGCGGCAATTTCTTCTACTGCTTTTTCAGTGAAATTAATTTTTAAACCTTCTGTTTCCAGAAGAGCAATATACTGTTTGATCAGAGAATTTTTCGGTATTAATAATATATCTTTAAAATTTTCTCTACTTAAACTATTTAAACTAACTCGAATCGGAAATCTCCCCTGAAGTTCAGGAATTAAATCCGAAGGACTGGAAACATGAAAAGCACCAGCTGCAATAAATAAAATATGGTCTGTTTTTACTGAACCATGTTTTGTTACTACTGTAGAACCTTCCACAATAGGAAGTATATCCCGCTGAACACCTTCACGCGAGACTTCAGGGCCTGAGCCGGATTCTCTACCAGCAATTTTATCAATTTCATCTAAAAAAATAATTCCATCATTTTCCACTTTATTTATTGCTTCAGTTTTAACCTGTTCCATATCTATAAGTTTTTGAGCTTCAGATTCTTTTAGTATTTCTTTTGCTTCTGCAATAGAAACTCTTTTTTGTTTTTTCTGACCGGGAAAAATATTTCCCAGCATATCCTGAAAGTTCACTCCCATTTCTTCAACACCTGAACCAGAAAAAATTTCTAACATTTGTGGAGAATTAGCTTCAATTTCTATTTCGATTTTTTTATCATCGAGTTTTCCATCTTTTAGATTTTGCAGCATTCTTTCTCTGCGTTTTTCCACTCTATTATTAATTTCTTCATCACCAGAAATTTCAGTGTTTTTAGAAGAATCATCCTGATTCTTTAAAAAAGAAAAAGGATCATTTTTCTTCTTTTTGCTTCCAGGTAGTATTTTATTTACAATTCTTTCCAGAGCCAGCTGTTCAGCTTCAGCTTCGACTTCTTTCATTTTTTCTTCTTTGACCATTCTAATAGCATGTTCTGTAATATCCCTAATCATGGATTCGACATCACGGCCAACATAACCAACTTCAGTAAACTTTGTTACTTCAATTTTAATAAAAGGTGCTCTTGCCATTTTAGCCAATCTGCGTGCTATTTCAGTCTTTCCAACACCCGTTGGTCCAATCATAAGAATATTTTTGGGGATAATTTCTTCTTTCAAATCATCTTCTACCAATTTGCGCCGATATCTATTGCGGAGAGCAATTGCAACTGATTTTTTCGCTTCATCCTGACCGATAATAAATTTATCAAGTTCATTTACAATTTCTTTTGGAGTGAATTCTTTATTCATTTTTATCGACTTCTTCACCTCCGCCCAACAGTTCCAGCGTTATATTATTGTTGGTATAAATACAAATAGAAGCCGCTATATTTAGTGCTTCTCTGGCAATATCCCCGGCATTTAAATCACCAGCATGGTTTAAAAGCGCAGATGCTGCCGCCCTGGCATATGGTCCACCAGAACCGATTGCAGATATTTTCCCATCTGGCTCTATAACATCGCCATTTCCGGAAATAATCAAAATTTCATCCAGATTTGCAACTATTAGCAAAGCTTCAAGTTTTCTTAAAATTTTATCTGTTCTCCACTCTTTGGCCAGCTCTACTGCTGCTCTCTGCAAATTCCCATGATATTCTTCTAATTTTCCTTCAAATTTTTCGAACAGAGTAAATGCATCAGCAGATGTACCGGCAAAACCAGCTAAAACTTTATCATTATATAAACGTCTAACTTTTTTAGCTGTGCTTTTCATAACCGTATTGCCGAGTGTTACCTGACCATCACCGGCCAGAGCAGTACAGTTTTTGTGTCTAACAGCAACTATAGTTGTTGCTTTAAAATCTGTTACCGACAATTTAGAACCTCCTTTTCTTATAATCCTTATAAACCTTATTTTTAAATTGTCATATGATTCAAAATAGTTTTAAACTATTTTTTTAATATTAACATGAAATGAATATAAAAGTCAAGTTTACATGATAGATTACGAGATAATATTCACAACTTTTATCAGGGAAAAAGCGGCAGTATTATTATAATAAGTTATAATTAACTGCCGGCTGATAATTTTTATTCTTCAGCTTTTTCCTCATGGCCGCATTCTTTATTTGTACATTTATAATATTTACCCTTAGCTTTTGATCTTTTTTCCACCATTAAACTTCCGCATTCCGGACAGGGTTTTTTAACCGGTTTGTTCCATGTCATAAAATTACAATCAGGATAGTTGCTGCATCCATAAAAAGTTTTACCTTTTTTAGTTTTTCTTTCTATAATTTCACCATCTTCACAATCCGGACAGCTAACGCCGGTCTTAATTACAAAAGGTTTGGTGTTTTTGCATTCTGGATAACCTGAACAGGCAAGAAATTTACCATAACGGCCGTACTTAACAACCATAGGCCTGCCGCAGACATCACATACTTCATCTGTTTCTTCTACAATTTCTATTTTTTCCATATTTTCACGTGCATATTCTAACCTTTTATAAAAGGGCTCATAAAAATCTCTTAATACTTTTTTCCATTCTTCATTTCCATTCTCTATTTCATCAAGCCTTTTTTCCAGTTCAGCTGTAAATTCTACATCAGTAACATCCGGAAAATATTCAGACAGCAGTTCTGTCACAGTTTCTCCAAGGTCGGTTGGATGCAAATATTTGCCCTTCTTTTCCACATAGTTGCGTGACACTATTGTAGAAAGTGTTGGTGCATAAGTACTGGGACGCCCAATACCTTCTTCTTCCAGAGTTTTTACAAGACTGGCTTCAGAATATCTCGGCGGAGGGCTGGTAAAATGCTGATCCGGATTATAATCTTCTGCCTTATATTTATCGCCCTCTTTTAATTCAGGTAGATCTATTTCATCTTCTTTAGCTTTACCTGTTAAAACAAGATGCCCTGGAAAAATAAGTCTGGACCCACTAACTCTAAATTTATATTTTTCTCCACTTTTCAATACAGCAGAAACAGTTTCATAAATTGCTGCACTCATCTGACTGCCTGTAAAGCGCTTCCAGATAAGTTCATATAGTTTAAACTGATCATTGTTTAAATAATTTTTCATTTTTTCTGGAGTTCTGTTTACATCTGTTGGTCTTATAGCTTCGTGTGCATCCTGTGCATTTTTGTTATTCTTTTTTGAAGAAGATTTTCTTAAAAATTTACTGCCGTATTTTTCTTTCACATAATTAACAGCACTGTCTTTTGCCTCTGCAGAAATTCTTGTGCTATCAGTTCTGATATAACTTATTAAACCAACTGTACCTTCACTGCCAACATCAATTCCTTCATACAGCTGCTGAGCCAAAAACATTGTCTTTTTTGCTGTAAAACCCAGACTATTAGCTGCTCTCTGCTGCATAGTACTGGTTGTGAAAGGTGGTTTTGCATTTCTTCTTCTTTTACGTTCTTTAACTTTAATAATTTCGAATTCACTATCTTTTAGTTCAGATATTATTTTATCCATATCTTCTTTATTATCAATATTAAATTTTTTGTTGTTAATTCTATAAAGATCTGCAGTTATTTTGTCATTACCATTTTTTAATTTAACTTCTAAACTCCAGTATTCTTCTTCTTCGAAGTTTCTTATTTCTTCTTCACGCTGGCATATAATTTTTACAGCAACAGACTGTACTCTACCGGCACTTAATCCTCTGCGAACTTTTTTCCACAGGAGAGGACTTAAGCGGTAACCAACCAGTCTGTCAAGGAGTCTTCGCGCCTGCTGTGCATCTACTAAATTGTAATCTATAGTTCTAGGGCTCTTAATAGCCTTTTGAATTGCTGATTTTGTAATTTCATTAAATTCTATTCTAATTTTATCTGTATCATCAAGTTTTAAAGCTCTTGATAAATGCCAGGAAATTGCTTCTCCTTCTCTGTCAGGGTCAGTTGCAAGAAAAACTTCACTGCTTTTTTTTGCTTTTTTTCTTAATTTATTGAGAATTTTGCCTTTTCCTCTGATAGTTATATAATTTGGTTCAAAGTCTTTTTCAATGTCTATACCAATTTTACTTTTTGGCAGATCAATAACATGACCCATCGATGCTTCAACATTGAAGTTTTTACCTAAAAACTTTGCTATCGTTTTAGCTTTTGCTGGTGATTCAACTATTACAAGATTTTTATTTTTTTTATTTGCCATTAAAATACATACCTCCAGTAAACACTAGTTTACTATTTGATAGTTAAGCTTACCATCTTTAAATTCACTTATGTTATCAGCAATATAAATTAATCTTTCCGGTTCTTCTACAACTTCATTTATTATCTGCCAGATTCTATCTGTCTCTAAAAATCCAAAAACTGCTGACTGCATCATTTTTGTAATCAGCATTTCGAATTCATCCGGGGGCAGAATTTTGAGATTATTTAATTTAAAAATTATTCCTTTTGCCATACTGTTAAAATACATCTTTTCAGTTTCAGTAAAAGCTCTATTATACCCACTCTGCATATTATTGTCAAAGTAAAAATCACTGTCATCAAAAAGTACAGAGTTATCAAAGACAAAAGAAAAAGCTTCATCTATATCTTCTATGTCATATCCCAGATATTCTAATTCTTCAATAATTTCATCCTGATTTAAAAAAACATCTTCATCATCAAGTATTTTTTTAATCAAGAAACTTATAATTTCAATTAAATTTTTATCCATTTTTTTACAGTTAGTATTACCTGCTGTTTTCCTCCTTTTAATAAAAATCTATAACTAGTATTATATTATATTGGTTTTAATAGATTTTGTAAACCCTTATAGATATATTTTTTCCCTTTTTTATGAATTATCAGATTCTTGAACTCCAAACTTATCAGAGTTCTGTCCAGAATATCACTATCAAAACCGCTGATTTTTTTAATCTGATTATAATTCAGTTCTATTTCATGCTGAAAAATTTTCAGCAATTTTTTTTCATTAAAATTTAAATCTGGATAAATATCTGCATTTATATTATTACTGTTTTTAGTGTTTTTTGTATATTTTTGCATATATAAATTTAAATGATCCAGTATATCCTGAATTGAGGTAATTATAGCGGCACCATCTTTTATTAAATTATTGGTACCTTTACTGGTAGGCCGATCTATATTTCCAGGTAAAGCCATAACATCTTTTCCCTGTTCTAGGGCATAATTAACTGTAATAAGTGATCCACTTTTCTTTCCGGCTTCCATAACCAGTACAATATCAGCCAGACCACTAATAATCCTATTTCTTCTGGGGAAGTTACCTGGTACAGGACTAATATTTGGATTGAATTCACTAATAAGCATCCCATTCTTTTCTATTTTTTTGGCCAGCATTTTATTTTCTGATGGATAAATATATTCAAATCCTGAGCCCAGGACAGCAGTTGTTTTTTTAAATTCGGATTTCAAAGCACCTCTGTGGGCAGTGGAATCTATACCTTTAGCCATTCCACTTATAATATTAATATTTTTATCTGCCAGTTTCTTAGCAATATTATATGTTATTTTTCTGCCATATACAGTTGAATTCCTTGATCCTACAACTGCGGCTGAAGGCTGTTCAAATAGATTTTCCCCTTTGTAAAACAAAACAGGAGGAGGATCATATATCTGTTTGAGCTTTGCTGGATAATCATTATCCAGTATAGTAATGAAGTTAAAATTTTTATTTCGAAACTTAGATAAGATCTTATTTAGATCAACTTTTTTTCTGTATTCAATTAGATTTCTCTTTTTTTTGCCTTTAATCCCCGCATCTTTCATCTGTCTGCTGTTCATATTCCAGAGGGATGAAGGTTTTATACCCTGATCAAGAATAGAAACTAATGTTTTGGGACCAAAACCACTAACTCCATTTAAAAGAGTCAGGTAGAAAGATTCTTCAAATTGCACAGTATTACCTCCATAGATGTTTTAATCTTATTATAAAGGTAATAATTTCCATATGCAAATTATTTTTACAAATATTTTAATTCTCCCGTAATTTCTGTTTTGTAACCATCCATTTTCAATATTTTATTTTTGAATTTACTTGATCTAATTAAATTTATCAGTTTTTCTATTTTTTTATTATTTATCATATCTTTATGAAAAACAAAATCATATCTTTCTTCTTTAATTGGTATAAAATCCAGGTCCATAATATCTGCCGCTGCCTTAATTCCCAGAGCAGCATCAGCACCACCACTTGCAACAGCAGCTGCTGCAGCTATATGTGTATAGACTTCTCTATGATACCCATTAAGTTCTTCCCGCTTAATATTCTTTTCTTCAAGCAAATAATCAAGAAGCACCCTTGTTCCTGCACCTCTCTGTCTGTTAATATAATTAAGATTTTTTTCTAACACATCTTCCAGACCTGAAATATTTTTTGGATTACCACTTAACACCATTAGTCCCTGTTCTCTTTTTACAAGGTTTACTATTACCATTTCGTCATTTCCAAAAAGTTTTTTAACAAAACTTTCATTATAATTTCCTGTCTTTGTATCTAAAAGGTGTGCTCCTGCAATTTCTGCCTCTCCTCTTTTGAGAGAAGTTAAGCCACCCATACTGCCAGAAGTAATATATTTAAAATCCAGTCCACTGTGTTCTGAAGCAAATTCATTTTTAATAATATCCAGAGTTAGATCATGGCTCCCCGCTAAAAGAAGGCTGTTTCTAATCTGAGATTCTGATTTGAGAGGTATAACCGGAAGCTTTGCTCCAGCTTCTATACCTTCTTTGCTGCTTTTAATTAGAGCAATACCATCAGATTTTATAAGAGAATCCATTGCAGCAGCTCCACTTTTGCCGGGTATAGAAATTAAATCATCTCCCTCATATCGGAGTAGAACTCTTTTTAATTCATTATTTCCAACAGAAGATGAAATTTTCCTCCTGGTAATGCTGTTTTTAAATTTTATATCGATTTTTTCTTTTTCACCTATATATTTTATAATGTTCTGACCAAAATAATAAAATGTAAAAATAGCTGAGAGAGGATAACCTGGCAGTCCAATAACTGGCTTTTTATTAACCTCAGCCAGAATCAGTGGTTTACCGGGCATCATGTCAATTCCATGAGTGAGGATATCCCCTTCTTTTTCTATAACTTTTCTGCTGAAATCTTCACTTCCAGCTGATGATCCAGAAAGTATTACTGTAAGATCAAATTTTTTATTATATTCTGTAAAAACTTTATTAAGTTCCTTTTCTTCATCCGGTATAATATCAGATATTCTAACTTCTGCTCCCCATTTTTCTGCCATTACTTTTACCATTTGAGAATTAAAATCAACAAGCTGACCTTCCTGTGGAGTCACATCTGCACTCACCAGTTCATTTCCTGTTGGAATTACTCCTACTTTGATTTTATTATATACTTCAACTTCTGTAATACCAGCTTCCAGAAAGGCTCCTATATGATAAAAATTTAATTTTGTATTAATTGGAACAATCAGAGTATCTTTTATGACACTTTCTCCCACCATGCGGATATTCTGCCAGGGAGAAGTTGATTTTTCTATAACCACAGTATTAGAATCGATTTTATTTACCTCTTCTATTTTAATAACCGCATTAAATTTATCCGGCACAGGGTCTCCTGTATCTATCCAGGCAAATTCCTCTTTATTTAATGTAACTGGATTTCTTTCATCTGCTTCATAACTATCTGCTGCATTTATGGCAATTCCATCCATTGCTGAAGCATAAAAATTAGGTGCCGATCTTCTGGCATATACCGGTTGAGAAACAGTTCTTCCCTCAGCATTGACAACTTTAATCGTTTCTGTATTCAGCTGATAATCATTAAAACTATTCAGCCATTTCTGCAGTGATTTTTTTGTTTCACTTTTTTTTAAGTATATATTTCTTTTCATTAAAGTTTTCTCCTCTCAATAGTAAATTAATTATTTTAAATTTTATTCTTATAAAATTTATTTTTATATTTTGCAGTCATCAAATTTTGGATTAATTTATTAATTTTATCGATAAAAATTTTCTTTATACAGAATTTTTATTTTTCTAATTGAAACTTTGAAGGAACTGAAGTATTATTATAGAATAAATAAAACTAGAATATTAAATTTGATAAGTATATATTTTTTTCAGGAGGTGTTTTATGTATAAACAAAAAAAACACAACACCATTCTTTATTACTTAAGTTCTCTAAGCTTAATCCTGGGAATAATAATTATAGTACCTCTAATCCTATCTTTCTCTCTTCAGGAAGGCAATCAAATTTACAGAGCTTTTTATTACACATCAATAATTTCATTTTTCATTTCAATTTTATTGCGCCTACCAACTGACAGAGAAAATATTTATATTGATCTCACAACTGCAATGCTTCTCTGCTCATTAGGGTGGATTATTGTTTCACTTCTCGGCTCAATTCCTTTTATAATTGCACTTGAAAAACCATTTATTGATGCCTTTTTTGAAGCAGTGAGTGGTTTTACAACAACCGGTATAACGGTTTTTGTCAATCTGGATACCATGCCAAAATCAATTTTATTTTGGAGAAGTTTAATACAGCTTTTAGGTGGTCTGGGAATTTTAACTTTCTTTCTCCTTATTTCGACAAGATCAAAAGGGCAAATCTGGCAGCTTTTCAGTGCTGAGAGCCACAAAATAAATGTTTCAAGACCGGTGCCAAATATATTTAAAACAGTAAAAATTCTGTGGATTATATATCTGGGCTTTATTATTTTAGAAACAATAATACTAATTGCTCTTGGGTTAACTCCATTTGATGCAGTAACACACAGCTTTACTTCTTTATCTACAGGTGGTTTTTCAGCTTATGATGCAAGTGTAGGTAGTTTTGCACAATTAGGCTATCAAAATTATATTTTAATCGAATATGTAATTATTATATTTATGTTTTTAGGTGGTGTAAACTTTTTACTGCATTTTCGCCTGTTTACCGGAAATTATAGAGAAGTCATAGAAAATACAGAATTTAAAACTTTTGTTAAAATTATTTTTTATTCAACATCTATTATAACAGGATTAATAATAATATTAAACACTGCTGCAGGAATTTCAGCAGAAGAAGTATTTAGAAAGGTTTTATTTCAGGTTGTTTCAATTATTACAACCACAGGATTTGGGACTCAAAATATTAATTCGGAATTTTTCCCGGCTGCTTCCAGACAAATTTTCCTTGTATTTATGCTTATAGGTGGCTGTGTTGGATCAACTGCTGGTGGATTCAAAATTATGAGGATTAATATTTTATCAAGATTATTTAAAAGAGAAGTTAAAAAAATATATTTACCGGAAAGAGCAGTTATACCTGTAACAGTTGATAAAAAAATTATCAGCAGTGAAGAAATAAATAAACTGGCAGGAATATTTTTAATCTGGCTGGTTTTCATCTTAATCGGGGGACTTATAACTTCCATTTTCTCCGATTTGAACGGCTGGCAGGCTTATTCGGGCATGTTTTCTGCAGTAGGTAATATAGGTCCGTTTTTCTTTTCTGTTCCTAAAATGGCTTCTCTATCCCCTGTAATCAAGTTCACATATATAATAGGAATGCTGGCAGGAAGACTCGAGATATTTCCAATAATAATCTTATTTTCAAAAAAAGCATGGAAAGAATAAAGGAGGATCCAACAATGTATATTATCATAGCTGGTGGAGGAATTGCTGGAAGTAATCTGACCAAAAATCTTGTTAAAAAACATGATGTTATTGTTATAGAAAAAGAACAGAGTGTTGCAGAAAAAATATACAGCAGATATGGAGCAATTTCTGTACTGGGTAATGCGACCAGAATTGATGTACTTAAAGAAGCTGGAATTGAAAAATGTGATATAGCTATTGGAGTTATGCGTGATGATGCAGACAATCTTTCATTCAGCCTGCTGGCTAAAAACTTTGGAGTGGATAAAATAATGGTGAGAATGAGAGAACCAGAATATGAAAATGCCTATCAGATGGCAGGTGCAACAAATATTGCCGCAACTATGGAATTGATTGTGGAAAAATTCATTCTTGATATTGAAGAGCCTGATGTACGGAAAGTGGCTTCTCTTGGTGAAGGAAAAGCAGAGGTCTCAATTTTAACCATACCAGATAATTCTCAAATATCCGGTATGCAGATTTCAGATATAGTAAGCAAAAATAATTTTCCGGAAAACTGTGTTATTGCAGGAATATTTGATAAAGATGATGATAAATTTATAGTACCCCGCGGCAGCAGACAGATATATTCTGGTAATCAGGTTTTTTTGGTTGCTTCCAAAAATGATATGGAGAAAGCCGCTAAAATTCTGCTGCATAAATAATTTAAAATCACTGAGCAGCAATTAATTTTTCAATAAAATGTTAAAAAATTTTTATAATATATTACTTCATACAAAAACCCGCCTTCAGCAAAGTAAGGCGGGTTAACATTCTTTAATTATTTGAAATAAATTTCTGCAGAAAGGCTGACAGATATTTTAACTTTTTCTTCTTTTATCGGAACTGGAGTGGCTTCACCTCTAGGGGTACTGTTCATACTCAGTGATTTTTCTGCTCTATATATATTCTGTCCCCCAAAATTTATATTTTTGATTTTATATTCCTGTTTATTTAATTGTTTTTGTAAAAATTCTGCTTTTTTATTCAATTTATTTAAAGCCAGTGCTGTTACTTCATCTACAGCAGTTTCTTCATTTTTCAGCTGATAGTTTATCTGAGATAATTGATTTGCTCCCTGCTGCAGTGCTTTACTCAAAATAAGCGGAAGTTCTTCTAATTTTTCACTTGTAAAGGAAATTCTATTTACAACCTGATATTCTCTCTCTCCATCTTCATCACTATAACTATTAACAGGATAAACTCTATAGTCTTCGGTTTCTATTCTTATCAAATTTTCATTTTCAAGCATTTCAAGCAATAGGCTCATCTTTTCATTATTTTCACTTACAGCAGCTTCTAAATCAGGATTTCTACTTTCAACTCCCAAAAAAACATCCACCATTTCTGGATTAAATTCTTTTTCTTCATTGATGTTTAAATTAACAGTCAGCAGGTCTTCAGTTTCTTTAAGTTCAGCACTGCTGCTCTGATCACCCTGTAATCTAGTAAATACACTGTTGTCAAAATATAAACCATTTACAATTACTGCTGTCAGTAATATAAGAGCAATAAAAACTAAAAACATTCCTGTTCCTCTGTTCATTTAAGATTCCCCCTAATTGTATTATCTTAACATTTTGCTTTCTTAATCTCTCCGGCTTTATTTAATCCATATTCAGTTGTAAGTGGTCCAATGATTTCAGTTATAAAAGAAGTAAATAAAATTACATTCAAAATAAGCATTGAAACATGAGAAGCCTCTCCAGGTAGATGAATAAAATCTCTCTGTATAATAAATGCCAGATCAATAGCAACACCAATTTGAGGAAGCAGTCCAAATCCTAAATATTTCTGTACTTTAGATGGTGCAGATGAAATTTTAGCTCCAAGATACGAGCCTCCCAGTTTTCCTGTAATTCTAGCTACAGTATAAATTACAGCAATAATTAAGAATTTTAAGTTAAGTAAATTGCTTATTTGTATTTTGGTACCAGCCAGGATAAAAAAAGCAGCAAATAGAGGTACAGTAAGTATATCAATCTTTTCTGCTATCTCCAGTCTTTTTACTGCAAAATTGCGGTATGCAAATCCGACAGCTATATTTGTTATAAGTGGTGAAATATGTAAGAATACTGCCAGAGCTGATGAACCAAAAATGGTGGCCAGTATCAGCAGAACTTTTCTGCTTTCTGAAGCACAATTTGCCATCATCCTCTGTGAAACATATCCTATTATTATACCAATTAATATAGCACTCAATATTTTAAATAATGGCAGAAGAAGTATACCAACAAAACTTAGTTCTGCTCCTGGAGTTGCTGTAGTAAGTGCGAAAGGTTCCATAAAGGTAAATATTATTAAAGCAAGAGCTTCATCCAGAGCCAGAACAACCATTAGCGTTGCTGATAATTCTCCCTGCAAACTGAAATCCCGCAGGACCATAACTGTTGCTGCCGGTGCAGTTGCAGTTGCAATTGTCCCCAGCAAAATTGCAACAAAAAGCGGCTGACCAATAGCCAGCATTGATCCAGTAACCAGAACAAATGCTCCCAGCAATTCTAAAAGTACAATAGCAGTAAATTCCAACTCCAGCCGGCGCAAAACTTTTATTGAAAGTGAAGTGCCTATCGAAAAAGATATAAATGACACAGCAAGAACAGTAATAAAATTAAAGGTATTTAAAAGATAATCATACCAGGCAACAAACTCTTTTGATAAAAAAGGTAGCTCTTTTACAACACTAATACTGCAGACTGTTCCGAGAACTATATACCCAACTACACTCGGGATCCTAAATTTTTCTGTAATAGTTCTTATTATATAAGCAAACAGTATCAGCAGTCCAATAACATAAATTAACTTATGACTCTTATGATTCAGCATTAGCCAGTACTGTAGGTCATGTAAATTTTCCAGCATCAAATATTCCATATCTGCCTCCCACTACAAATTCTCTATACTATATAATTCTTAAAAATTGCTTTAATTCCTTTATTGATATTAAAATAAATAATATATTTTATATTTTAAATTTTTAAACTTGCAAAAAAATATTTGCTGTAATTTCAATTTAGAGGCTGATAGATTAAAAATTCTTCTAATATAGTCGGACACAATCAAAAAAGATGAGCTCAGCTGCTCATCTTTTTTCTCTAACAGTGAAACTTATTTTATTGAAATTATTTTCTTTTAAACTTTCAATTAAAGAAACAATATATTGAAAATCAGTTTTTTTGTCAGCATAAATCTTCACTGTTTTATCATTATCTGGTTGAAGTGAATTTTTTAAAAATGATTTTAATTCTTCACCGGTAAATTCTTTATTTTGGAATATGATTTTATTATTTTCTGTTAGAAACAGCTTTATTATCTGCTGTTCCTGCTGGCCGCCAATATTACTATCAGGTAGATTAATATTATATACTGCTTCTTCTCCCTGTAAAGTTGAAGAAACGAGAAAAAAAATTAAAAGAAGAAAAACTATATCGATCATTGGAGCAAGATTGCTTCCACTTCTTTTTTTAGATGGTTTATACTTCATCTTTACCACCCTCAGTATTACCATTAAAAAGCATAATTTCTGCTTCAATACGCAGATTTTCCAGCTGTGTAATTATCTTTTCCAATTTTCCATAAAAAAAGTGGTATCCACCAACTGCAGGTAGAGAAATCAATAACCCGGCTGCAGTTGTAAATAATGCTTCGGAAATACCAACTGCCATCTGCTCAGGACTGCCTCCAAGTCCCAGCACCTGAAAAGTTTTTATCATTCCGGTGACAGTGCCCAACAAACCTAAAGTAGGGGAAGCCTGACCTATAAAATTGAGCAGACCCAGTCCCCTTTCTAATTGTGGCAGATAATCAAGTTCTGCACTATCCATCAGAAGATTAAATTCTTTTCGGTTATTAGGTGATTTTTTTAAAACTGAATGATAAATTTTAGCAGCAAGCCCCTGTTTTTTATTGATAATATTGTCATCTGTCGAGTTTCCAGATATATAATTACTTATATGATTTAAATATTTTTCTTTGTTTATCTTTCTATAATTAATTAAAAAAATTATAGATCTTTCTATTAGTAAAAATATTGTTAAAAAAGCAGCCAGTAATAATGGATAAGAAATTGGTCCGGCTTTTTCAATAAATTCTGATATCATAAAAATTCCTCCTGCTTAATCAGAGAGCTCAAATTTTAATGGTAAAATAATTTTAACACTTATTTCTTCACCATTCAATAATGCCGGTTTAAAATCCCAGTTAGAAACAGCATTTACTGCTGCATTATCAAAACTGTCATAGCCAGAACTCTCATGTATTTCTATATTTTTAGTATTTCCATTTTTATCAACTATTAATTTTAAAAATACTTTTCCTTCAATATTTCTTCTCCGTAAATTTTCGGGGTAGCTGGGGCTGCTGTAATTATTTAAACCGGGAGTTTTAATATTTTTGTTATCTCCAGATGTTAAATCATATATTTTATTGGGTTCTTCACCTC